>CAUZVF010000649.1:0-4416 GCA_963582955.1 Planctomycetota bacterium | reverse complement strand
CCAAACAACCACCGCCCCGGTTCAGCCAGCGAGTTTCCATTTGACGTGCGATGAACTCGCCCGGTTCCGCCAGCAGATGGCTGCGACTGCCTTCGCGGCCGATTGTCACCATCGGCGGGTGTTCGCAAATCAGCAATCCGCCCTGAGCATCGTTACGGCCACTGATTTCATACGCCAGCCGCTCTTGCAAAAACAACGCCGACTCGAAATCGACCAGACCCAACAGATAAACTTCCAACGAATCGGAGGCCTGCTTGGCTGGAGACCAAATTGATTCGGTCGATGTCACAACAACATACCTTGGTTTTTTTGCCGCAATCGTACAAATTAGAACAAGCTCGTCGTCGGAACATGTTTTGAAATTCGTACGATGGCTCTCCGAAGCCGTCGCGTTCCGAATTAACTGCCGGAAACCGACGGGCTCGGAGGCCTATCGTACGAACCGAACGCAAACTCGGAACCAATTTCAAAACGCATTCTGAGTTTCCACAAAGAGCCGTCAACTAAACGAACAACTGCATTGTATCAGCGGTCATAACGGTGAACAACAAGCCAAATTCAAGATAGGAAGATCGGTAAAAGAATCCCTGAATTCTATTGGCCGATCAAATCCACGATGGGGAAAAAGAAACAGAACGACGATCCAAACTCGAAGACCGTCTGCCGAAACCGCAAGGCTCGGCATCAGTACGACATTCTCGACGAATTGGAATGCGGCATCGTGCTGAAGGGCAGCGAGGTCAAGAGTATCCGCAACGGCAAGATTTCGATCGACGAAGCCTACGCCCGCATCCGCAACGGCGAGTTGTGGCTGATCGGTTGCAATATCCTCGAGTATCCTCAGGCCACCGTGATGAATCACGATCCGATAGGGCCTCGAAAGCTGCTGTTGCACAAGAAACAGCTCACCAAGTTCGCCGAATCCGCCAGCCATCAGGGGCTGACGTTGATTCCAATGGCGGTCTATTTCCGCCGTGGCATCGTCAAAGTCAAAATCGCCATCGGCCGCGGCCGCAAACTGCACGACAAACGCGAGAAGTTGAAAAAGAACGTTGACAAGAAAGAAATGCGCGGCGCGATGATGCGGCGATGAGCAATTAGCTGTCGGCAATCAGCTCTTGCATGCAGCTTTGCAACTCATCGTGATAGACGACGGCGATCCGCGCAGCGGACCTTGCGGCAATGTTGTGTTGTGCGGCGAACCTGTTAGGAATTCTTAGCCAAAGGGAACTCTCGCAGCTCTCCATTCTTAGATGCCTGAAACACTTGGTTGGAATTGACATCAAGGCACGACAACCATTTGCGCTTGAGACAGCTTTTTGCCAGTTCCATTCCAGATTGGCTATTCTCATGAAACTTTTCGTCCCTTGGTGCAGAAACACCCAACACGTGTAACGCCTCCGCGTTAGGATAGGTTGGAATCGAAACCCTTTAATAAGGAGTTGGACCATGAGAAGTATCGGTGATCGTCGGGAGTTTCTGTCGGATGTTGGTCGAGGCATGGTGATCGCCAGCGTCGGGGCCGGCTTGGCCGGCGACCTTTGGCTTTTCGTCCGCGTTTGCGGATGAAGACGCGAAGAAATTGTCGTTCGGCAAACGGGAGCCGTTGGTGGAGCTGATGCAACAGACACCCGTCGACAAGCTGCAGCCGCTACTGGTCAACATGCTGAAAGGCGGTAGCGCCGATCTGCGCCAGATGGTGACAGCCGGTGCTCTGGCCAATGCCCGCACGTTCGGAGGCGAGGACTATGTCGGCTTCCACGCGATGATGGCACTCGTACCGGCTTTTGAGATGTCCCGGGAACTCCCCAAGGCCCGTCAGGCCCTTCCTGTCCTCAAGGTGCTGTACCGCAATACCGCACGGATCCAAGCTCGCGGCGGGCGCCGCAACGAGGTGTTGCGACCGGTCGAGCCGGCGAAGTTGGCCGGTGACAAACCGGGAGGCGAGCTGCTCCGGAACGCCGTGCGTGAGCAAAAGATGCAACAGGCCGAGGGCATCTTCGCCGCGCTCGCGACCGAGTTGCCGCCCAAGGAGGCCTATCACGAGCTGCTGCGCATCGTCCAGGACGACACGTACATTCACAATGTTGCCGTCGCCCATCGTGCGTGGGAAATGCTCGACTTGATCGGCAGGGAACAAGCCCACACCTTGCTTCGCCAATCGGTGCGGTTGTGCGTCAAAGAGGAGCGAGACCGAATCAAACGCGGGTGGCCGGAGCCGCCGATCCGGACCGTTCTGCCCAAACTTCTGGATCAACATAAGTTGGTCGGTCGTAAGCTGGGTCGCCGCAAGGCGGACGATGCCTGGGTCCTGCAGATGAACCAGACCATCAACAAGTCCACTCAGGAGCAGGCAGCGGATGCCGTCGCGGCCGCTCTCGCCGAAGGCATGGACCCCGAAGCGGTGGGCGAGGCCATCTCACTGGCCGCCAATCAACTGGTCCTCCGCTCAACGTCCTCCCGGACGCACGGCAACTCCCTCGGTGTACACGGTTCCGATGCGACCAATGCCTGGCGGAACATCGCGCATGACCGACGGTGTTTGCCACACGCGTAAGCTGTTGACCCTTGGCCACCGGCCGGACTGTGAGTTACACTTGTGGAACAGCTCCGCTGACGGGGATGCTGTATCAGATTGCAGAGGTTGTTAAGGATTATTGCAAAGTCGTGAAATTGCTCACCACCTCCATCGTGTGCCTCCTGCTCGTCGCGAGCGACGCAACGGCTCAGAACAGTAATGTCACGTCTCCCGAATCCGCGACACTCCCGACGCTCGAAGAAGTGAAAGCGGCGGGCGTCCTGCGGTCGAGTTTTCGAAAGCAGTTCCCGCGAACCGAAACCAATGAGGCACCAAAAGCAAATCTGAAGGTGTTTCGGAAGGAGATTGAGCCCGTCCTGAAGAAGGCCTGTGTTCGATGTCATGGACCTGAGACGCAGGAAGGCAATATTCGGATCGACACGCTGGATCCCGATCTGTTGCACGGAGACGATGTGGATTGGTGGCTCGAAGTCGTTGCCGTAGTTAGCAATAGCGAAATGCCGCCCGCGGACGCAGCCAAACTGGCGGACAAAGATCGCAGCAAAGTTATTGAGTGGCTGTCCTCGGAAATTCAGGTCGCGTCAGCGGTGCGTCGCGCAGAAGGGGGACACTCGTCGTTTCGGCGAATGACTCGCTACGAGTACAACTACGCGCTGCAGGATTTGCTCGGGCTTCCGTATGACTTTGCGAGAGACTTGCTGCCCGAGTCCACTTCGGAAGACGGTTTTCAAAACAGCTCCGAAATGCTGCACATGTCGGCCATCCAGCTCGGGACTTACCGTGAGTTAAGTCGCAGCGCCCTGAAGCGGGCAACAGTGCGCGGCGAGCGGCCGGCACCGCTTTACTGGGGAGTCTCAATGAAGGCCGCTTCGGCCGTTGAGTGGGCAAAGCAGGACGAACAACTGGAGAAGATCAGGCAGAAGCACAAAGACGATCCCGACAAGCTAAAACAGGAACTGGAACAGCACGCTGCAAGGATTCGAGCCAGGCACAACAGTGCTCACTATAAGAATCTGACAACAGGACGGACTGCCAGAACCTCTTGGAGTTACCCGGGTGCAAAGTACGCATGGAAACCGGCGAAGACGCGACCCGACGTTCCTGCAGTCTTCGATCACGTTGCCATCCTATTACCACGTGGCGCTTCTTCCGCGCCTGCCAAGCTGAGCAACAACCCGCAGAAACAGAATCTGATCGTCGAACTTGGCGACCTGGTCCCTGAGGAAGGAACGCTTCGAGTTCGCATCCGGGCGTCGCGAGTGTCAGTCGAGGACACTGGTGTTCCCAGCCTGCAACTGGAGTTCGGCTGGCAGGCCAGCAACGACTCCCACGCGTCCGTAAGAATCAGCGAGCACGACGTTGCCATCGATGCCGCTCCGGATAATCCGCAGTTCTATCAATGGGATATTCCGCTGAGTGAAATCTACCCGCGTAATTCGGTGCGCAGGATTTCGAAGATGGGAGATCTGCCGAGTCCTTCTGAGTATGTGGGGATTGTGAACAGCTCCGTTTCACACGGCGACGTTCAGATCGATTATGTGGAGATCACGGCACCCGTTTACGACCAGTGGCCGCCGGACTCGCAAACTCGCATTTTCATTGACAGCGCGAACAAAGCTGACGAAACAATCTACGCGCGTGAAATATTGACAAATCTCATGTCGCGTGCCTGGCGACGCGATGTCACTGCTTCAGAACTCGATCAGAAACTGGCTCTGTTCACAAAGATTCGCCCTGCGTGCGATGATTTCCAGGAAGCCATGATTGAAGTTCTGGCGACGGTGCTCTCTTCACCAAAGTTTCTTTATCTCGTCACCCGTGGCGTAGGCTTCCAGCCTGCGGAGACCACGGGAGACACTGCCGTACAATCGCAGGCT
>CAUZVF010000648.1:0-4418 GCA_963582955.1 Planctomycetota bacterium | reverse complement strand
TACGACGCCTGTCTTTCAATTGAACCACACATGGTGGCCGTGATTCATCTCGGAAAAAGTGCTGACGCCGATCCGGAAGCTGCCTACAACATCTATGTCGAGTATGGCCGCCGAATGATGAATTTGGTCGATTCCATCAGGCGAAATTGAAACGTGGCGCGACCGTCGCACGAGCGGGTTACCGCGGAAACTGTGTGGCGGAACGTGGCCAGGGCGGAAAACCGCTCGCAACTGCGCCGAAATGAGGCAAATTCCTCTTGTCCTAATTGGAATTCTCGCGCACACTTCCGCGTCGCATTCATTGCACATCATTTTTCTTTCCGATCAACTCTTCCTTCCTTTCATTTCCATTCACTTCACATCCTCAGAATCGCACTCGCTGACCACATCTCCATTCTTTTTCTCGAATCATTCACGGTCATACTGCCCCTGCCTCTAATTCCTGTCTCATCCGTTGCCATTTCGACGCGGAATTCTGCCGCCGTCGGCAATCGGATTGCCAATAGTCGCTATGTCGGCAAGGGAATGAAATGCATAGTTTGGCCAAGCCAAGGGATTGGTGGTTTCCGTCGATGTGTTTGTTTGTTGCAGCGGTGTCGGTTTACGATGCGTATCTTGTTGTAAAATACAAGAACGTCATTCTCGATACCGAGCAGAATCCGATCTGCCTGTATTTGATTTCGCTCGACGTCCGCAACATGTCGGTGTTCTTGCCGGCAAAGTTCGTGGGAACCATGTGTGTCATCATGGTTCTGACCGGCCTCTATCGTCAAGAACGGCAGATGTGGTTTCCCGTCACCGCAGGCCTTGCGACCTTTCAGTTATGGTTGCTTTGCTATCTGACGCTCTTCTGAACCTGCGATCGAAGAGATCATGCTCCCGCTTTGCGGCAAAACTTTGCGACGACGCAGCACGTCATTTACTCGGGACGCTCGACAACCCACTCACACTGTGAGATGATCCGCGCACGCACAGCGTGATTGTTCTGAACGATAAATCGGACGCCGATTGGCGTTTTCAGCGTTCAGAAGAAACAAACATCGTTTGCACAGACGACACGGCAAATGGAATGCGAATGCAAAAGGAGGTGCATTGTGTCAAACCTGCGACTGCGCGGCGTGCACGAGACGCTCGTCATCGGCGACGACTTTTGGGAAGAGATTCTCGATTGGGCCGAGGACAATGGATGGCGTCCGGAACAGCCGGCTTGTTTGTACCGTGGTGATACCGGGCTGCAAGTCACCGCCTTCGATGCCAATAATCTTGGCGATACGCTGGAATACATCGCCGGTGATATTGCGCTCTTCAAAATGGACGCAATCGGAGTCCCCGAAAGATTCGCGTCCGACTTGCTGAACGGATTGATGACATTGACCACGTTCTTTCAGTCCGGCAGTTTTCGGATCTGCTGATTCCGTGACACGCCAACGCTATTTTTCGGCCAAGAGTTCTTTCACTTTGGCTTCGATATCTTCGTGAGTGAACTGCTTGTCAGCTGCCAGGTCCACCACGAAGCTGTGCCGCAGTTTTCCTTGACGGCCGTAGACTTTGAAATACGGAACGCCGCCGGGAATATCAAAGCCCTCAGTGGTCTCTTCATCGGAACCGAATTTGCTGATCAGATTATCGAAGTAGGCGTTGTTTTCATCAAGAAAAGTCAGAATCTGCCCTTGATTTTCCGGTTCATCCAGGTCATCGATACTCACGGAAATCACCGCCAATCCCTGGTCGTGATATTTTTCGTGTAGCTCGACGGTGTGCGGGAATGCTCTTCGGCACGGCAAGCACCACGTTGCCCAAAAGTCAACTAAGACGACCTTGCCGCGATGTGATTTAATCAGTTCGTGGTATTCCTTCGTATCGACAACGCGGACTGTGACTTGCTTGTTTTTCTCTTGTTTCGGCTTGGCATTCAAATTTTGGTTGTCATTAGCTGTTACGTCGGATTTGGAATCATCTGAAACGACATCAGGTTTTGCGTCAGCTTCTTTAGGCAACGGCTTTGCATTTTGCGACTTCGCAAGTTCGTTGTCCGTCTGTTGTTGCTCAGTCTGCGATTTCCCGGTGCCGTTTTGTGACACGGTTTGATTCGCACCGTCAGATTTTGGCTGCGAGTTGTTTTCCGTTGTCGGAGATCCGGAATCTCCACAACCCACGAAATAAATCGCGAAAACCAAGCCCCAAACAGCAGTCCATTGATTCATCCGTAATGCCACGATTTCCATTCTCCTTAAAAAGAAGCAACCGTTTCGGTCCCAAGACACAAACGGGGTCTCTCGTTGATCCCGAGCTTTAACGGGCTTGATAATCGATCGCACAACCGATCTGTCTCGACTCACGGATTTCCGGTTCTTTGCCGGACAGCGTCGCATCGACGGCGTCCCGAAGATAGTTCTTCGTCACCTTGGAACGGTTCATGTTGTCATCGACAGCTCCCATGTAGGCAAAATTACGTTTCTGATCGAGAACGAAAACCTGCGGAGTCCGAGTCACTCCCCACTTTCGAGCGGATTTCTGAGTCTTGTCGTAAAGGTACGGAAAGTTGAATTTGTGCTTCTCGGCGTGCTGTTTCATATTTTCGAAACTGTCCGCTTCGAATTGGCTGACGCTGATCGCCACGACCGCAACGCCCTTGGATTTGTATTGCTTGGTGAACTCGATCAATCGCTTTTCGTATGCCTGAGCGACCGGGCAGTGATTGCACGTGAAAACAACGACGACCAGTTTCTTACTTTTCCAGTCCTCAAGACTGTGTTTCTTGTCGTCAATTCCAATGAGTTCCTTCCAACTTGGAGCCTTTTGCCCGATTTTGACAACTTTGTTGAACTTGGCCGCGAACGTGTTTTCAACGAGACTTGATGCCAATGTTGCGACGGCCAGAATCGCAACGGCTCTCCGGCGAAATGAGCCAAACATTCTTTGAATCATCGAACGGTCCCTTTCTCTTCGGACATGCCAATCATATCGAACCAAGACACTTTGATCCAAGCGATGTTTCATCGCGAGTACACTCGCACGGCTCATGCGGTCTTTTGAAAGTGTGCAGGGTTGTGAACGGTGACACGCGATCGATATCGTGGGAGATTCCCTGGTGCCAGCATCCAATAGAAAACTGAGCGTTCCAAGAGGCCGTTGTGATCGTTGTTAAAGACCTGTGTATCCGGCAGGGCGAATTCGTTTTAGAAAAAGTCAACCTGTCGGTGGCGACGGGTCAATATGCCATTTTGATGGGCCGGACCGGTAGCGGCAAAACCACGATTCTCGAATCGATTTGTGGGTTGCGGCCGGTTTCCTCGGGGTGCATCACGCTCATGGACCGCGACGTGACCACGTTGAAGCCTGCTGAACGCGGGATCGGTTTCGTGCCACAGGATGGAGCACTGTTTCCAACGATGTCCGTCCGCGATCAATTGGGGTTCGCGTTGACGATTCGCAAATGGAGCCGTTCAAGAATCGAAAAACGGGTGACCGAGTTATCCGACTTGCTGGGAATTGGTGAACTGTTGGATCGAGGCACCGAAGGCCTCAGTGGCGGCGAGGTCCAGCGCATCTCCCTGGGCCGCGCACTCGCCGCCAATCCCGGTGTCTTGTGTCTGGACGAACCGTTGAGTGCTCTGGACGAAACAACGCGGCATGAAATGTACTCGCTATTGAATTCCGTCCGAGAACTTACAGGCGTAACGACGCTGCACATCACACACAGCAAGAACGAAGCTTTGAAATTGGCGAATGTCGTTTACCGGATCGAAAATGGAACCGTCGGCGAGGTCCCCGTCGGTGAACTTGGTTAGGGCCGTTCCGAATCAATTGGATTAGCTTTGTCGGAGAAACTGATCTTCCGATGTTGCCGCGTTCCCCAGAGCGTGGGAGATCGCTGTTGGCCCACGGTGTGGCTACCACCAAATGCAGGTCTAATTCTGTCGCTGGTCCTAACCCGCACCGAATTCGCGATCAAACCTCGACTGAAGTTCGGGCACGCGTTGAATCTCCTTGACCCATAGCCATTTCAGCGTATATTCCTCGGGCACGGTCCGTTCGTTGAGTTCGTAGATTTTCTTCCAAAGCATCAAGGACCATAGTCCGGATTCCAATGCCAAGTCTTCTACTTTGAGCTGTGGATGTTTCTCGAATACCTGTTCAAGTTTTCCAAGACCACTGACAAGTAGTTTTTCCGCCTTCGTCATTTCGCCCGACTTAAACATTTGCTCACCATCATAAAGATCGCGGTGAGCGGCGGTGGTTTCGGGTTGGGATTCCGACAATGCCAATACACGCCAATAGCGGTAATTGGTCATTTTGATTTCCCGCTCGATCAGTTTTCGAATTAACGGCTCATCAGCATCGGTGAGTTTGGAGAATCGCTTGACGTCGTCGACGCTGGCTTCCAGAAAGAACTCGATGCCACCCTCGACATATTG
>CAUZVF010000647.1:0-4419 GCA_963582955.1 Planctomycetota bacterium | reverse complement strand
GAATACGTGCTTACTATTAACGAGTCATCGAATGCCCGTTGCGAATGCATTACCATTTGGCCGGATGTCGTCCCGGCAGGATTCGAATCGGGAAGAAGACATACAGTCTGAAATAAGGGTCAGTCCAGTCGTTGAGCGCGGCCGCGATGTAGCAGGTCTTCCGTGCGTACAAATGGCAGACAGTCGTTATCAAGCTTACTGACAAGAACAAAGAAGTAAGGCCATGTGCGGAACAATCTTTCGATACCGAGTCCGCAGCATCTCCGCGAGCGTGTGGACTATCGTCTTGATTCTGCAGGCCAGTGGCGGGTCAACGTATGCTGCTCCACCCGCGGTTCAAATCGATCCCATCCTTAAGTCAAAGTTCAAGCGGGTTGCAGGACCAGAAACCGGCGGTGCGTTGATCTACCCGGATGCGACGTCAACATGGTTCGATCACTCGGTCGGCTCGCCCACGATCGACTTCGACGGAAAGACCTGGCGGATGTGGTTCGTGGGAATGAGTATGACCAAGGACCTCGGCATTCCCTACGGATTCGAGGAACGAATCGGGATGGCCACCAGCAAGGATGGCGTTCGATGGAAGATCGCCAACGAAGGTCGACCCGTGCTCGATTTTGGTGCGCAGGGGAAGTTCGATGACGCCGGCCTGTCGCATCCATTTGTGCTCCACGTGGGCGACCAGTACATGATATGGTACGGCGGTATTGATGGCCGCACCGGCAAGGATGTCGCAGTCGATCCGGCGCATGTGCGGGTGGAGCAGATTGGGCTGGCGACGAGCAGCGACGGCGTTCACTGGACGCGGGCCAACAACGGCGAGCCCGTGCTGTCGATTGGATCGAAGGGCTCGATTGACGCGGTGCAGGCGACCGGCTGTCACGTGATACGACGCGGCGACCAGTTCGTCATGTGGTATGGAGCCTACAATGGCACTCATACCATCGGGCTTGCAACCAGCATGGACGGCATCCATTGGCGGAAGGGAAATGGCGGTCGATCCATGGAGGGCTTGAGGGGCGCCAAACAACTCGGTCCCTCCGTCTACTTTGACGGCAGCCGGTATCTGATGCTCTACAACACCACCCGGAAGACGCTAAACGGCGGCACGCAATGGACGCTCTACGCGGCGACGAGCGCCGACGGTATCAAGTGGGAAGCGGCGCTCGATAACAAACCACTGCTCGGCCCAGCCCCACCCGGCAACTTCGGCTCCGCTGATGGAAAGACAGGAAACAACCACGCGGTCCATCCGACAAAGATGATCGTTCGGGGCGATCAAGTGCGGATATGGTACGGTGCGGAAGGGAACAAACCTCGCACAGGACGGCGGTACGCCGCCAGCGCCATCGGCCTGATGGAGGCACGAATCACGCCCCGTCCCAAACCAATCGAATTCGGTTGCTCTCATCGTTCCCGCTGATGTGGCACGAGATCCTCTCGGTTCTTGATGTTGCGTCGTAGTTCGCTTGAAAAGCAGATCACAGCTTCTTCAAGACATTCAGTGCGGCACGTACGTTTTCATCCCCGTGTTCGTCGGTGAGTTTCTTGACCGCCAGCAACGCATCGAACGCTGCCGCTTGGTTACTCGCCGGCTTGGTTGCTTTTGTCGTTGTCTTTTTTGTTTTTGATTTGTTCGAATACTTGACGTTCGAAACCAATCCTACGGCAACCTCGATGTTTTTCTTTTTCAGCGCTGCGATCACTTCTTTCGGTCCAGCATTCGGTCTCGTTTTCAAGTAATTACGAATTGCTTGCGACTTACTGATTTCTTTCTTTGCCATCGAAAATTAACTCCAGTTTTGTGATCTTGCTGTGATTTTAGAACAACCGCCAGTTGTAACGGCATATGATGATTCAACTAAAAGTAGACCGAGAACGATTGCCGGATCAAGACTGCAAAGGTGCAGCGATAAAGCGATCATCAGCAAACGACTCGGTCGGAGAATTGGGCGGTTTTCGCTTGGATGCCGATGTGTGAAACACGGGCGACAAACCCCGAAGGATTTGCCGCCCGTTCGGTCAGATCAGAAACTGGTTGACCTTACTTCTTCTTGCCCTGGGCCTTCGCGTCCTTGGGCTGTTCCTTCGGTTTCTCCTTGAAGTGAGTTGGCAACCAAAGCGTCATGCGAATCATCGTCGAACAATCACCACACGAGTACCACTGGGACGCCCGGTATCAATCACGCCCGGAAATTAGCTTCGGTGGTGACTCGCCAGAAGTGGCCCTCGGTCGATTACTGCAACTCTACCGGCTACCAGAACACGAACCAGCATCGATTCAGCACATTGCCGACGATTCGACCGAGACGCGGTAGGGGTGCCTGATTGAATGTGCCGTTAACTGAACGGCTTAGTGCGGACCCGCATTCGTCATACTATCTGCCGTGATATGTCTGCGATAGAATGCGGCCATGAAAGTCGTTTCTCTTCAGTCCGGAAGCAACGGCAACTGCATCTACGTCGAAGCAGTCGGCGTTCGGCTTCTCTTCGACGCCGGGATCAGCGGGAGGCAGGCTCAGCTTCGACTTGCTGCCCATGATCGGGACATTTCAACAGTCGACGCGCTATTGATTTCGCATGACCATCGAGACCATGCACGCTGCATGGGCATCTATCAGCGAAAGTTCGGCATCCCGGTCCACGTCACGAAAAAGACGCTCGCCGTCGCAAAATTGAAAGATCACTTGGGACGGCTTGACGATATCCGTCATTACGATGCCGGTTCTTCGCTTCGATTCGGAAAAATTACCGTCGAAACGATTCGTACTCCGCACGATTGCGAGGACGGTGTCGCATTCGTCGTGGATGATGGACACAAGCGTTTGGGAATCCTCACCGACCTGGGGCATGTGTTTTGTGAACTAAAGGAAGTAATTCAGTCGCTAAACGCGGTGTTAATTGAAAGCAATTACGATCCGACAATGTTGGAAAACGGCGTGTATCCGGAATACTTAAGGCAGCGGATTCGTGGTCCTCACGGCCATCTATCCAACGACGAGGCTGCTAAGTTGTTGGTCATGGCTAAATCTCGCCGGCTGAAGTGGGCGTGTCTGGCACATCTATCAGAACAGAATAATCATCCGAGTGTGGCGTTAAGGACGCACCGCAGGATCATCGGTGATCAACTTAACCTTCACGTCGCCAGTCGTCACCAGGCGACGGACGTGTTGGAGGTTTAGGGCACCACCGGCAACACGAACGAATCCCAATTCAAACGATTTCCCATACCACCATGGACGCTCTCACATGAAACCGATTTGCATTTTGATCGTTTTCCTGGTTGTTTCCACGACAGTCGCCGAAGACCAACAAACGGATCGACAATCTGCGGATCGATCGAGGTCCTGGGACAAAATCAAGCCGTACTTCTCGCCGCCCAAGGCTTGGCAGGGCAAGTTTGGTAAATACCGATCCCCTCTTCAGCTTGCGAGCGGCAGGAAGGTCAGAACTCCAGCGGACTGGAAGCTGCGCCGGAGAGAGATCGTTGCCGAGTGGGAAAGCCTGTTGGGCAAATGGCCGCCGTTGATTACGCAACCAGAAGTGGAGATTCTCGAATCGAAACGTCGCGACAACTTCGTGCAACACCGAATTCGATTCGCGTGGACGCCGAAAGAAAAGACGACAGGTTACCTGCTGATCCCAGACGGCGACGGGAAGCACCCGGCTATTGTCACCGTGTACTACGAGCCGGAAACGGCGATCGGGCTGGGTAAGCCGAATCGGGATTTCGCACTGCAACTTGCCCGCCGAGGCTTTGTGACCCTCTCGATCGGAACGACCCAAGCCACCAAGGCCGAGACGTACGCCCTTTACTATCCAACCATCGAGAACGCTAAAGTCGAACCACTTTCGATGCTCGGTTGTGCTGCGGCCAACGCTTGGCACGTCTTGGTAAGCCGCCCCGAAGTGGACTCCATGCGAATCGGCATTGTCGGACATTCCTTCGGCGGCAAGTGGGCAATGTTCGCCTCATGTTTGTTCGATAAGTTCGCCTGTGCGGCCTGGTCCGATCCTGGAGTCGTGTTCGACGAGAGTCGACCCAGCGTCAACTATTGGGAGCCTTGGTATCTTGGATTTCACCCGAAGCCGTGGTCCGGGCTTGAATGGGCAGTCGTGTCACAAACGTCACGAATCTTCACTCGAAATCGGCACGTCGATTGTGCGACGCAAGCTACGAGAGTAGACGATTCTCTTGGCCAGCTTCAGAGCTAAATTAGACCAACGATCGGTTTCCGGGGCCGATGGCTGAGAGACTTGAGTCATGTGCTCTGGTTTACGGCGCGCCTCAGTCCCGCCCACTAACGTCGTGATTGGACTTCCCCAGGAATAGTGGGCGCTCAGAGAAGAGCGTATACTGCTCTTGAGGAGAAGAAAAGATGTCGAGATCTCACCGACGGACACACAGTGAGGAGTTCA
>CAUZVF010000646.1:0-4420 GCA_963582955.1 Planctomycetota bacterium | reverse complement strand
ACGTTCCCGAACGTGTTTCCGGAGTTGTCCCCGATCCGATTATGATTCCCATCGAACGATTTCGCGGGCAAGACGTTGTCGTCGAATTGATTCAAATCGGCGGAGCTGACAACGCATCCGTCGATTGGCGCGGCGTGACGCTGGTCGATCGGCGCCCTGGATTATTAACACTGTTCGAGGACGACGAACGATTCTTGGATCTGTTGAACGGCGGCGATGGTAAGGCGCTGCTGGATTTGAAGGACAAGCATTCGGGGCAAGCGTCGTTGGTTGTGACTCCGCTGGAACGCTCGAACGCTCGGCTGCCGGGATTGAACGGCGTCATCCGCGAGCGACCACAACTCGGCCAATACCGTTTTCTGACGTTCGCCTGGAGCAAAACGAGCGGAATCAACATCTGTCTGGAACTCGCTCACGAAGGCCAATGGACCGAAGCCGATGCGGCAGTCGACTTCGCCGGCGGCAACGCTGCCGTTGCAACTCGTTCATCACGTCCGCTTGACCGCCGCGGCATCAAACACGGCTACCGATACGAAGCGGGCCGTGGCGAAACTGACTACGGTCCGGTGCTTTCATTGAACAAAAAACTTCCCACCGATTGGAAAGTGATTACTCGCGATCTGTACAGCGATTTTGGCGACTTCACATTGACGGGATTGAAATTTCGCTGTCCCGAAGGCGAGTGCGCGTGGTTCGACCGCATCTATCTCGCACGGACACAGCAGGATTTCAATCACATCGCCGAATTGTTGAAGGACGCGATGCCGGCCGAACCGGTGACACCGAACGATCCAAAGGTGGCAAAACTGATTCGAGACCGCTGGCGTTTCTCGGATGTGTTGTCAACAGTCGCTCCCGCGTTTTCAACTGCGGCAGTCGGTGAAGGACTGCAACTGGTCAAGGAACACAACGGCCGCAAGAATGTCGTCCGCACGATGCCGCTGTCGCGCGAACAGGCCTGCATTCTGCGGGCGCCGGTTTCGGTTCCCAAGGGAAAATCAACGCGGTTGCAAATGTCCGTTTCGCATCATCCGGAAGGCGACTGGCAATTGATCGTCGTCGCAAATGGAGAAAAGCTGCACGATTCGATTATCGGAAAAGGCACTGTCAAGAATGGATGGCTCGATGTTGCCGTCGATCTCTCGAAATTCGCGGGTAAGAACGTCATCGTCGAGATCCACAATCACGCCAACGGCTGGCATTACGAAGCCGGTTATTGGAGTCGGTTGGAAATCGTCAGTGAATGAAATACGCAAATGAGAGCATTGAGGACTCAAGTGTGACAAATAGTTCTTGTCGGCTTCAGCCGACACCCTGTCTGCCACCAGCTTTAGCTGGTGGTGGGCGTGGGCGTGCAACAATAAAACCCGGTGAGCCGGCTTTAGCCGGGCTTCTCGATGTGGCTTTAGCCTGTAAGTCGCATGGTTTGTGTCGCCCCTCCGGGGCTCAGCCCGCTAACTTGCCGCGTTTCCTGGGGCTCACGCCCCAGGCTATTCGATTCCGCCGCTCCGCGACTGGCACTCGGTTTCTCATTTGCTTGATGATTTTCATTGCGATCTGTAGCTCACCCATTCTGGGATTCAATGGTCCCGATTCGACCCAAGCTATCCGATTCATTGGTCCCGACTCGAACGGTTACGACACGCTGCCTCCCGTCAAGCTCAAAGAAGCTTTCGAGCCGGCCGCTGGATTCCAACATCGGATCCGAGAACTGCGGCTGAAGGACTACAAATCTCGCGAGCGAGTTTTCTCTCGGTTCGACGGATTGGCGAAGCTCAGTCAGCCTTGGAACAAGAACAGCGTGCTGCGGCTGACAATTTACGACATTGAACGCCTGAAAATTCATTTTTGGAATGGGAAGTCCGGCGTGTCGCTGCAGTACTTTCGCGCGCGGACGCCGAATGTCTTCGGTGCATTTCGCGCATCGCGCAGTGGAACAGGGCCGCGTCCCGAATCGTTGGTGTTGCTCGCATCGGATAATGGCCGCTGGAGCCGCTCGGGATTTGGTCCGTTCGAGCTGCGGTGGCATGACGGGTCGCTGATCGCCTCGCGTGGCAACGTGCGGCTGCTCACGATTCCGCTCACGGCCGTTCCGACGGAAGTCTATTTCGAAGGCGCGTTGTCGTTTCGCGGCCTGCAATGGGAAAGGCGGCCGGCACCGCGCAAAGCTCGCGACAAACCGACTCGCAAAAACCTGCTGTCCATTTCGAACGCGACCGAATTGGCGTGGTTGCATGAATTGCCAGACTGTGCGACTTTTGAGTCGAAGAGTGAATCGGTCGAACTGTCGGTCAAGGCCACGCAACGTACGCGTCAGACTCCACAATTTGTCACGGTGTGGACTTCCGTGCCAGAAGCCGACGCGCGGTTGTCGGAAGTGATCTTTCAAGTTAAAAATGCTGATCCTGGGACTGCCGTGTTTCTGGGAGACGAAAACGGAAAGCCACTGCACCGCATCGCCTACTTTCTGGATCGGCCGACTTCATGGATGTCGCTGGGATATGTCCGTCAAACGACACGGCAAATAGACAGCAACTATGACGTCAACGCGTTTCCGCCACCATACGCCGGACGTCGGCAGTGGCTGCGAGTTGTGTTGGGTTTCGACTTCATCAAATTGTGGGTCAGTGCCGACGGCCAGAACTGGTCGCGCGTTGGTGATGCTCCGATTTCAACGTCGCGTGGCGGGTTCACGACGCTGGGTCTGTACGCCGACGTCAGCGACGAGGATCGGCGGATCAGCGTGCGGCAAATCGAGGTGCGGCCGCTCACGTCGATCCTCGAATTGGCACGCGCCGAGGTCCGGCAACGCGTGCCCGTATTCAGCTCGCTCGAAAGCATGGACCCCGGCGATTGGATGCACAAGACAATTGCCACGCGTCCGCCGGATATCGCGTTAGACGAATGGCGGCGAGCGTGTGCGATTCGCAGCCTGCAGGCCAGTCCGCCGAAAGCCGTCGCCGATCCTCTTTTACGCGGATTGATTGCGGAAGGCGTGACGTTGAACTCGCCCCTCGATCAACGGCTGCGTTTGTTGGATGAAGCGGCGCTGATCATGGACTTGCGCAACGGCACGGCTGCTCAAGAAGTTGTCCGCCTGTACGGTTCTATTCTCGATTCGACTCAACAAGAAGCGAACCGACGGGTTGTCGACGAGATTGTCGCCCGCACTGTTGAATCTCCCGTCTGGTCGGATGTTGCGAAGTTTCCATTTCCTGAACAGGCCGCACGGCGTGACCTCTTAAATAGTCTGGAACGATCAGACTGGAAAGCCGTCCGACAGCTCCAAAATCGCGTCCGCTTTTGGAACGATTCCGGCCACCCGAAACGGACATGGTGGGGCCAAATGTCGTCTTATTACAATATGCTTGCTTGGTCACGAGCCGTCGTTGGGCAGTATGTTCCGCGGCCGCGGGAAGGCGACGCAGTTCCGTCCGCACCTTCTTTCAATTGGCGTCATCCGTTGGTCGTCGAATTGAGTAAGGAGGGCTACAACGTGATGACCGAACTCGATTCGGCGTTGCGTGCCAAGGCCTTCAACGATGCGTGCCAAATCATCGCCGCAGCCGGTTCGTCGGACATGTTGGGCCTGCTGCCCGACAAAGACGACGCGCGGTTGGTGATCCCGTTTCAAACCGCCGTGGCTTGGGCGATGCGCGAACACCCGCGACTGGCCGACGCCATGAAGGACCGCCTGGGATCAGTCGCGACGTTGCGAGTGCGCCGGGCGATCGCTAATTCCTATGTGGAAACCGTCGAATCGGCCACCGTGCAATATTTTGGCACGACGGCGGCTGCGGAAGCGCATCGCTGGTTGGGAGACCGGCAGATGTCGATCGGACGCTTCGGCGACGCGCTGGATCATTACCGCAAAGCGATGCAACACTCGGCTGAGTTGCCGCCGGACGACGTGATCGCTCGATCGAAAATGGCAGCCGCGATGCTGGGAACCAGTGTCGAGGGGACTCTAAGAGTGACGGTCACGTTCGGTGGTACGCCTTTCACTCCGGAACAGTTCGAGGCGCTGTTGACGCAGATGCGGCAGAAATCAATCGCTGCAAATGACTCGGTGCGTGCGGTACGGAACTTGAATCAACTGCCGCACGACCACGTCCCGCCGCCCAGCGAATTCGATGTCCAAGTGAAGGCGGCTTTCGAAGGCGAATACGGGCAGCACCCCGAACGCATCCGAACATCGGAATACGACTGGGTGGCGCAGCAATTGGGAATCGCCAACGACGACGCGGCCTTGTACATCTCGAATCGATTCCAAATTGCGGCCCACGACATCAACACCGGTGCGCGAAAGTGGGTGACGAGACTGGCTGGTGAACAGGGCGAAGCACATCACGTGCCACTCATGCCAATGCGGCCACTCTTGGTGGGCGACAAATTGTTCGCTCGGCGGATTGAAAAAAAG
>CAUZVF010000645.1:0-4421 GCA_963582955.1 Planctomycetota bacterium | reverse complement strand
CGTTGGGAACAACTCTAAGTCCGGAACGTCGCAGTTGTGAACGCGACGCCTGCCAACTGGAGGGGGAAACTCAAGACGTTTAGCGTCTCCCCAACCTGGCCTTTCGATCCATCGCCCGTCCTGCCACACTCGAATCGGCTTGCCCAGGTAAGTGAGCACGGCTCCGACGGTCGAGGCACCACGTGGGTTTTGGTTTCCCGGACTCAAGGCGCGGTCTGAATCTCGTCGATTTCCAGAAACTCCGAACGGAGTTCTTCAATGATAGCAGCGGTGATTCCTGGTGTTGAACTGACGCCGGAGGCAACGAGCAACTCCTTCGCCACCGCTGCATCGTTTAACGAACTGATGCCGACCACGAACTCCCGTCCGTCAGCGAGATCGATGTAATGCGAACCGCACTCCAGACACAGCTCGGCCACTCGATAATCTGCTCCCTGAAACGGACCCGCGGTGTGAATGACGACGAATGATCCGTCGACCGCCTTTCGTACCGAATAGCGATCGTCGAGATTGCACGCCCGGAATTCGGCTCCGATGCGATGAGCGAAATTCGCTCCTACCGTTGGATTTCTGCCGGCAACACGTACTCGGCAGTCAGACCCTCGGGCAAGCGCTTCCGAAATCCGTCCTCCGAAAATCCCATACCCGCCGAGAACTGTCACGAGTCTCATCGAAGCGTGTCTTTCAAAGTGTTGCCGTTTCGCCAAGTATTGAGTATCGATTGTGTTTCCTGGTCAGTCCGGTGATTCCGGTACGAGCACTCCACGGTAGCGTAAGACGGGGCCCCCCATGGTAACGACATCTGAACGTCGACTCTCCAACCACAATCTTCTGCAAGTACGCTCGCCTCGATCTGCGGTGAAAGGAATCCTGGTAGCGGCACGGAGAGTAGCCACGCGCGCTGAAATGCGAACCTCATTCCAGCTTCATCAGCCGATAGACGGAATGCAAACCGGATGAGACCGGCTTTCTCAATGAGCAATCCGTCTTGGACCCATTGAATCGACTTCAAGCGTCGACCGCCGAAATCACGGACCCATCGTTCCCGATCTCCCTCCACGGAGACATTCAGCGTCAATCGAACGTTGGTCCCCGCTACAGGAAAACGAAGCAGCAATCCCAGCATCCTGGCGATCGAGCCCGCTCCTCGTTCAATTTGAAAACGGCCCCTCCCTCGGCCGCCTTCCGGAAGATCGTGGAACCCACGGAGTGCCTCTGGAAGTTTGTCGAATTGCTCGCAGAGCATTCTGCGGTAGAGTGACACAGTGGGCATCGGAAGATCCATTCGTTCGATCCGATGAGTCTACAAAAACTTGCACGGCTAAAACAAACAGAAACGGATCGATGGCTGGGATTGCTGATTCGATCATCAGCACAGTTCTGGGGTCGTCCCGGAAAAGGTTCCTTTGATAGGGCGCGCCGAGAGCCGATCAAGCGTGATTCGTCCAGTCGGTCCTGATTCCGAGAAACTCATACGTTTTCTGAGGCGCGCCGGCTGTGTCATCAATGGGTCGTTTCTTCGGAGTCCGATCAAACGGTTGAGTTGCTGGGATGTTCGGGGATTGGAGTACCGCCTACGATGGCCTAACGCCCAGGATACGAGATGCTTCGGGTGCCGAAGCGATTGAGTTCGCCGTTGTCCGGATCGTTAGTCTCGTGCCCTCGGACCGCGCGGCGAATCCAGAAGCGGGCCCGCCATTACTTCAAGTCCAACTTCAACAGCTTGACGTTTTTGTACCAAACTTTGTGACCGTGATCTTGAAATCCCAGATAGCCCGCGCGAGCGAAGTCTTTTACCGCTCGCGGCTTACCGTTTAGCTTGAACTTGTGCTTCTTGCCGTCGGGGCAGACACCCGGCTGGTCGAATTTATCACAGTTCATTGCGGCGACTTATTCGCCGTTCACCTTGACGTTGACGTTGATGTATGGCCCGTAGCACCTGATTTCGACCGTGTTCCATTCGCCCGTTTTGTTGCCGGTATTCTTGGTGGTGGCTGCCAGATCGTAGATCGCGCCGAATTGGTGCTTGCCGACCTTCGTGCCGCTCATGACCTGAATCTCGAAGCCCGTGTGCACGGGGTTCTTGGGGTTTTCGACACGGAAGAAGATGCCGGAATTGCAGCGAGGGTCTTCCCAGCGGACATCGCATTTCAGTACGAAATGATCGAACGATTTTTCGTGCATGATGATGTACCCGCCCGACTTGTACGGAACGAGCGACCCTTTTTCAACCGGCGTCGCGATTGGCTTGCCGTTGTTGCACTTCCAACCAGTCAGGTCCTTACCATTGAACAGCAACTTCCAACCGGCCTGTTTTTCTTCGTCGGAAAGTTCGTTGTCGCCCGCGATGGCTGAGGAGGCAAAGACCAGCGCGGCAACAACCGCTGCGGTGAATTGAAGGTTTCGTGTCATTGGAATCTCCCGGTTGTGATCGGAATCAACGAGCGTCCATTCTAGCACGGGTTGGTGGCGCGGACATTCTGCCGTTGCTTTGATGGAGCCAATTCTAGCCAATCTCGGCAAGAAAGGCCCGTCTCGAAAAAGCAGACCGTGTCTCGGGACAGCCAAGTAACCGGCGGTGCAATCCGTCCAGATTGTACATGTTCAGAGGACGGTAGGGTACAATGCCTCGCGAGCCAAATCTTGGATCGGGTACATGCTCACCGCAAACGGGAAATATGGGTAAATTACGTCTGCGGCCCGAACATTCGCGTACACCTCAGTTGTACTCAAAGGGAACGTCCGTGACCGACGCGCGAGCGAAATGGAAAGGCAAGGCGGTAAGTGTGCTTGCCGTGCTTGTGGGGCTTGCGTTCATCGCATCCGGTGCGATGAAGCTGGCCGGTGTCGAAGAGGCAGTGAAGCGGTTTCAAGACTTCAACTACCCGCTTTGGTTCATGTACCTTACCGGCGCGATTGAAGTCGGCTCCGGCATCGCGATCATGATTCGGATGCTGCGCTTCTGGGGCGCCTCGCTGCTGATCTGTACTATGATCGGCGCGATCTGCAGCCATGCGAAGATCGGTGAAGGGGCAGGCGAGATGATTCCGCCCGGCGTGTTGTTGGTGCTCTGTGCAGTGGTGGCCTGGGCGGCGTGTCCGTTTTGTGGCAATACCGTGACAGCGGAGGCGTCCCCACGTTAGTCCGAGAATTCGGTCGTTTGATGAGACGCTCCTCGCGCGACTCCAATGTCTGTGCTTCGCGGACGCCATGAACCTAAGCATGGCACGGGTCAGCCTCCACGACGACCGTATTCGAGAAACCCCTGGCCCGACGACTTTCCGGCACGGGTTCGTCACCCAACAGCGGGATGCTGCCAGCAAGCCCGTTTTTGGAACCGAAATTCGGTCGATTCTGGAGAAGTTCCGAAAAGCGTACGGGGTTGATGAAAGAGCAGTCGGGTAGAATTATCGCTGATCGACTGCATGAAAACTTAGTGAAAGCGCATATCCGTCTCTAAGGAGAACCCGAAAATGCTCTGGGAAATGTACCAACAAAGAGGAATCCACGCAGCCAAGTCCTCAGCTTCGCGAGCGGAATCGAAAGCTCAAAACGTCGGCCGTACCATCCAGCTATTGGAGGGCAAAGTCGATGCGCTCGCCCTCACCTGCCAAGCGATGTGGGAACTGCTCCGTGATCGATCCAAATTGACCGAAGACGATTTGATCGCCAAGGTGAACGAAATCGACCTCCGCGACGGTCGCGAAGACGAAAAAATGAGCACCGGCGGAGTCCCTTGCTCAAACTGCGGGCGCATCGTGAGTAAGCGGCACGAACGCTGTATATATTGCGGTGAGGACGTGGATAAAGAGCATGCCTTCCAGCATTAGATAGTCACGCAGGCAATCAGGGTGGCCCGGCCGGAGTTCCGGACCGGGTTGCCTTCGCAGTCCTCGAAGACTGGCACGCGGACCTGATGGCCCTCGATACCGACCCCGATCCCCAAACCGACGTCTTCACGTCGTTCGACGCCCGCATCATCCGCCAGTTGAAAATCGCCGACGTCCCGCTGACGTCGCTGAGCAACGCGCTACAGGATCGGCTGAGCGAGTCGATCTTCCGCTAAAGCCACACGCGGGATCGATCCCCGACCGAGAACGGGCCTGACCGCCAGCCAGCATTTCACTGACAGCGTTAAGTTATAGTTGCAGCAAGTGGCTGCGATGGAATCCGGGTGCGACGCTGAAGCGATGTTGATAGCGTGTGAGTCAGGGGTTCAGCAAGGAATGTGAAACCAAAGGAGTGACGACAATGGCAACCAAACGCAAAACATGGATGATACGACCGGCAAAGAAGCCTAAATCGTCAGTTCCAGATGCGCTGAAGAGAGAAGTCGAAACCAAAGCCAGCGACTTGCTCGCCAATGTTTTGAAGCCCAAGTACGTTAGACCACCTCAAGAAGACGAGCAATTCAACTACAT
>CAUZVF010000644.1:0-4445 GCA_963582955.1 Planctomycetota bacterium | reverse complement strand
ATTGAAATCAGCGATTCCTCATGGCCAGATTCATCCGCCACGGTCGGAATGCGACGATTTCAATTCTACACCGCGATCACACTCAGCGAAACGGCGTGGGTGTTAAAGTTTCGCGCTCAGCGACAACCCGCTGGCGTGATCGTTTCTCGACAGCATGCAACCTCTAGCGTCGCACGGAGACTCCCTCACTCGCTTGTGCTTCGTGCTTGTGTTTGCCGTGCCAAAATGCATGAGCTTCTTTCCCCCGATCATGTACACCGACCGTCTGCCCCTGGCCAGCAACGTGATAAGCCGCGACGATCAGGCTGGCCACGGTATTGCGCAACCAAGGTTGATTGTTCTGAGCGCGAAAAAAGCCGACCGGCGCCGAGAGTCCGAATTAGGTTCAAGAACAATCACGCCTCGCGTGCGCTGGTCGGTCACGCGCGCGATGTTCCGCCAAGCATTGGTCGCATCGCAGCCGTGTACACCGAGGGAGTTGCCGTGCGTGCGGGAGGATGTTGAGCGGAGGACCAGTTGATTGGCGGCCAGTGAGATGGCCTCGCCCACCGCTTCGGGGTCCATGCCTTCGGCCAGGGCGGCCGCGACGGCATCCGCTGCCTGCTCCTGAGTGGACTTGTTGATGGTCTGGTTCATCTTCAGGACCCAGGCATCGTCCGCCTTGCGGCGACCCAGCTTACGACCGACCAACCGGTGTTGATCCAGAAGTTTGGGCAGAACGGTCCGGATCTTCGGCTCCGGCCACCCCGCGTTGGGTCCCGATGCTCGCACGATTCCTATAAGATTCTCAGTTAATCAACCGTTCCCTGGAACATTTTCTTCTCCCAGACCAAACAGTCGTTTTGCTGCGAGCACCCCCAAGTTGCCTCGAAAGTCTCCATTCTCGCGGGCGCGCTGCCAGCCGGCTACGATGACGCTTCTCAAATTACACAAGCAGAGCTTGGGAACGAGAGTCAATGACGGTAAACTGAATGGCATGAACAACTTCCAACAACTCACTTCACGCCGGCAATTATTGAAAACCACTGCCTGTGGTTTTGGATCGCTTGCGCTGGCGGGGATTTGTTCCGAGCAATCACGTGCCGCGAATGCAGCGCGTGTCAGGAATTCACTGGCCGCCGGGACGACGCATCATCCGGCGCGCGCAAAACGCGTCATCTTTGTTTTCATGCAGGGCGGACCGAGCCAAGTCGACACGTACGATCCCAAGCCTCGGCTGGATCGCGACGACGGCAAGCAAGTGGAATTCCACGTCGCCCGCACCCGCAAAATCACGGCCGAGCGAGTTTTCAAATCTCCGTGGAAGTTTCGTCAGTACGGCGAGTGCGGACGGCCGGTGTCTGATCTGTTTCCGTACATGGCTCAACACGTCGACGATTACTGCGTCATTCGCAGCATGCATACCGAAGGCGTTGCGCATGGTCCGGCGACGTTGTTTCTGCACACAGGAGCCACCAACCTAATCCGTCCGTCGGTTGGAGCTTGGATTTCTTACGGACTGGGCACCGAGAACCAGAACCTGCCCGCATTCGTCACGATCAATCCGCCGATGAGCAAAGGTGGTCCGCGGAATTACTCGAACGCATTTCTGCCGACCATTCATCAAGGAACCGCCATCGGCCGAGCGGGAACTCCATCGTCGCAGTCGAAGATTCGCCACATCACAAATCCGTCGATTCCATTGCGCGAACAACGCAAGCAGTTCGAATTCTTGCAGGCTCTGAACCGCGAACAACTGAAACGTGCCGGCGGAGATGACGAACTGGAAGCGACGATCAATTCGTTCGAACTCGCGTTTCGCATGCAAACCAATGCTCCCGAGATCATGGACATCTCGCGCGAGACAAAAACGACACTCAGCATGTACGGCATGGACGAAAAGCCAACCGAAGACTTCGGCCGCCAATGCCTGATGGCACGGCGCATGGCCGAGGCGGGTGTGCGATACATTCAGATCAACTATTCCGACAACGCGGCGACTCCGCGGTGGGACCAGCATTCCAACCTGATGCAACACGAAGTCCACGCCAAAGCCACCGACAAACCGGTCGCCGGACTGCTGGCCGATTTGAAGCAGCGAGGATTACTGGAAGACACGCTCGTCTGGTGGGGTGGAGAATTCGGCCGTACGCCCTACGCCCAAGGCCGCGACGGCCGCGATCACAATCCCAAAGGATTCACCGTGTGGCTAGCCGGTGGCGGAGTCAAACCGGGTATCGCGTACGGAGAAACCGACGAATTCGGATTCACGGCCGTTCGCAACAAAGTCCATATGCACGACCTGCACGCAACGGTGTTGCATTTGCTCGGGATGGATCACGAGCAACTGACCTATCGCTATTCAGGCCGCGATTTTCGACTGACCGACGTCGCGGGAAATGTCGTGACCGACATTCTTGCGTGAAGCTGGCACGGCGTAGCATCTGTTATGGTCGAAACGCCAAAACGCAAATGGAATCCACCAGGGGTCATGAACGCTTCGCCGTTCTCCTGGACTCGCCGTTTCGGGCTCTCGTCGCCGTGCTTGGGCAGATACCAAGTAAGACAATTCATCCGGGTGGATTGTTTCGAAAAATTGAGAGTAACGGAAAATCGTCGTTTTAATCCGCCACCCGTGGCATTCAGTTTCCATTTGTGGAGCCCACGCGCCATTTGTGATTGAGCCGAAATCATCCGAAGACTAAATACTTGGCGGCTGCGACTGCGATGAAGACGCATGCCACACGGAGTATCACAAACACAGGATGACCGAACTTAGTTAATCGGCCACAGTGCGGACAAAAGTAGGCCCGCTTCGATATCTCTTTCTCACAAACCGGGCATTGGATTAGCGCCATTCGTTCCCTTTCTCGGTTTGCTATCACAAACGGCCCGCAGCTAGGTCAGTTCCACAGATGTCGTGCACATCCAAGAGTTGGCAACGATTGTAGCCGCATAACGACCAAGCTTGTATGCCTATTTTTTGAGGCTCCTCCCTTCTTTGTTCTCTTTGGCGTATGTCCATTTCGCGGCTTTGATCTAATGATCATATATGGGCTAATGAGTATCAGCAGATTCTAAGGAGCATGCCGTTGTAGTTCGTTCCTCACACCGTATCCGCTGCCGCGCAGTGCGAATTTGTTGAAGTCTTGAAAACTTGACCTAGAATAGAGTTGAATAGACTAGTGTGCTGCCTGACCTGCTGATTGGGGCATAGCAGGAATCCGGATTGCAAGGAGTTTACTGGATTGAGGGGGTTAGACTGGTGTGACGGTTTGACCGCTAACGCGGGCCGATTGTGAAATCCACAGAGTTGAAACCAGCAAACTCACTGCAACAATTCGGAACGGGCAGCAGAGGAGGATCTCATGCTGTTCGGCGATTGGTTAACGAGTATTCGAGCGCATCATTGCGCGCCGTCCGCGCACCGCTGTCGCAAGCGGCGAAATTCGCGGAATTTTTCGGCCGAAATCCGCTCGATCGAGCAGCTTGAAGAACGGTTCTATCTTTCGGCCACCAGCAGCTTGGCCGATTTCAGCAGTTTGGCAGTCGATACGAATTCGTACGACGATTCACGTATCCTGTTGCAACTGCATGAAGGTCAGACGACTGACAAGCTGGCCAGCATGTTCACGGGAGCCGTTTTTCAATCTGCGGCTTCGATTGTCCCCGAATTGTGGCAAGTGCATCTGCCAGAGAACGTCAGTGTTGAAACAGCCTTGGCGACCTATCGGCAGGATTCTTCGGTCATGTTTGCCGAGCCCGATTACATCATTCAGCTTTCGGCAACGCCCAATGATTCTGGATTTGGTTCTTTGTGGGGCCTGAACAACACGGGCCAGTCGGGCGGGACCTTTGATGCCGATATCGATGCCGTCGAGGCATGGAACACGACAACCGGCAGCCGCTCGACGATCGTGGCCGTGATTGACACTGGCGTCGATTACACACATCCCGATTTGGCCGCCAACATTTGGATCAACACCGATGAAGTCGCCGGTAATGGAGTCGACGACGATGGAAACGGTTACGTCGACGACGTTCACGGCTATGACTTCGTGAACAACGACGGCGATCCCATGGACGATCAGGGCCATGGCAGTCACGTCGCCGGCACGATCGGAGCTGTCGGCAACAACGGCACTGGTATCGTCGGAGTGAATTGGAACGTGCAGATCATGGCGCTGAAGTTCCTCAGCGCCACCGGATCGGGATTCACCAGCGATGCCGTGCGTGCATTGGATTACGCCGTTGTCAACGGAGCCCACATTTCGAACAACAGTTGGGGCGGCGGCGGTGCTTCGAGCGCGATGAATGCCGCGATTTCGCGGGCCCGCAACGCCGGTCACATCTTTGTCGCGGCTGCGGGCAACGATGGTTCCAACAATGATACTGGCGGACATTATCCGTCAAATTACACTCAGGAAAACGTTGTCTCAGTGGCCGCCACGGATCGAAACGATCAG
>CAUZVF010000643.1:0-4445 GCA_963582955.1 Planctomycetota bacterium | reverse complement strand
CCAACCGTGTGCCGGGCAATCACGCGGCGGCGCGGTTCCGTTGCGAGCAGGTCGCCCGGATTGAAACCTGCCAATCGTTCGTCGAACTTCACCAAGCGAATTCCCAAATCGTTCGCTCGGACGGCTGCGCCGAACGGTTTACCGATCGCTTTGCACGTCGCTTCGATCAACGCCCGCTCGACGAGTGACGTACCGAAATTTAACAACAGCGGGGGGAAACCTCGCTCGGATCCCCATTGCACTTGAGAATCATACAACTGCTGCCACACGTCAAAAGCCGTCTCGCCCTCGCCCTCGATCCCGGCCGAACGAGCGACGGCTTGCTCGATGACTTCCAGCATCTCGTCGACTTCCTCGTCGAGCGACTTTTCGGGCACTTTGGTAAACCATTTCGGAGGCAGCACGTCGGCCGCGACGCCGAATGTTTCTTGTCCGTTGATCTCGGCGAAAATCCGTACAAACGCGTACGGAGCCTGAGTCATCGTCGCGATGCCGTACTTAAACGGCAGCCGCGTCTGCAGGTCGATCAGGTGGATGTCGCCACGAAGAATCTTGACTACCATAACTACAACTTTCAGTCGGCTTCAGCCGATTCCATGTCTGCCACCGGCTTCAGCCGGGCTTCTCGAAATGACTTTAGGGTGATGATTGGGGTCAGGCGTCCAGAATTCAATTTTCACAAATCAGCTTTTCCTGGGCAGAGTCGACCTCCCGGCGAAAATTGAATTCTGGACGCCTGACCCCGGACGTTGAATAGATACCGGTCTAATTTCCACGCCATTCCTGAGTCGTGTCGTCTGACAAAGTGCCTTATCCTAACGAACGAAGTGACTGTTCCAAATCGGGCGGCGTCCACCAGACGTTGACGTCCTGATCTGCCGCGATCACGCGAGCGGCATTATATCCGCACAGGCCCGTGATGTTTCCGCCCGGATGAGTCGACCCGCCGCATAGGTATAATCCGTCGACGGGCGTTCGATACTGGCCCGCTCCGGCGAACGGGCGATTGTATCCGACTTGGTTGTTGCCGAACGATCCCACCAGCAAGTCTCCAAATCGCATGTTTGGCAGCGTGCGTTCAACGTCGAGTGGTGAGCGCGAGAAACTATCCAGCACGGCATCGCTCAGGTTCGGAGCATATTCCGACCAGAGTTGCAACATTTGCCGTCCGTGCTCGTCGACGATGCCGTCCCAATTCGCTGCGTCTCCGTCGACGGCGTACGGCAGCTTTTCCCACATGAACGCCGAGTGTTTGCCGTCGGGCGCTTGAGTGGAATCGAACACCGTCGGACACGCTCCCCACATGACGGTCGCCGGGATATCTCCGCGCTCGTGAGCCGCCACGATGTCGTGGAACTGTTCGAATCGGTCCAAACCGAGAATTACCATGAACGCGTCGTTCAACGCCGGTTCCGTTTCGGCCGCTCGATAACGTGGTGCCTCATTCAACGCGACATTCAGGCCAAACAACGGAGCCAGCAAGTTGTAGCGAAAACTCTCAGCCTGGTTGCGAAGACTGCCCGGCAGCGCATCGGCGTCGATCAGTCGCACGAAGGTCTGTTGCGGATTGAGTCCCGACGCAACGAACCCGTCAATCTCGATCCGCTCGGCGTTCGACAATTCGATTCCCACCGCGCGTCCGTTGCGAATTAAAATCTGCTGTAACCCGGTCGAAGTCCGCACTTTGCCGCCATGTTCCTCGATGTCTTGGACCAGTGCGTCGGCCAGACGAGCCGAGCCACCAACACACATCTGAGCCATCCGGTCACTTGCCAGTAACGCCGGAATCGAGTGACCGAAACCTTTCATCCGCAGGTCGACTTCGCGCAGCCCGTTGAAGAACAGCAACCCGGCACGGACGGCGTCGTTTTCGAATTCCCGCTCCACGAATTCCAATGGCGACAGCGCCGCAACGTCCAACAAACGCCGGCCGAGTAGCGATCGATTCAAGAATTGCTCGCGCTGCAAAGGTGGTAACGGCGGCGACTGAGCTTCCGGAATCAGAATCTGCTGGACGATCGGCTGAAACTCATCGCGCCAACGCTGCAGGGTATCGGCATCCCGCTGAGAGAATTGTGCGAACGATTCGTACGTCTTGTCGAAATCGGTCCACCATTGCAGTGACCGGCCGTCGCGCAGAATCATGGCGACGTTGAGAGCCGGTTCCAAGTACTTCGCGCCGTGGCGTTCCAAATCCAGATCGCGGTACCAAGGCATCGTCGTGATCGCGCGATGAAAGAATGCATGCGTATTGTGCAAGAAGCCGGGCAAACGCGGGTTCTCGATCGTCGCCAGCCCACCGCCGGCAACTTCGGCGTGGTCGATTGACAATACTTTCAGACCACAACGGCACAGGTAAGCCTGCAAAATTAGCGAGTTGTGGCCGGTTCCCAGAATGATGCCGTCGTATTTGTCATTCGTCATTTGTCTGTGACACGGGTACCATCATCTTGCCGTCCAGGCAAGGTGTGCGGCGCAGCCGCCGGAAACCGCTCTTTCACGATGAGAGCCAAGACGCAAGCACTTCGACGGAAGGCCTTATGGATTTGTTTAACGGCTAGCCGCAGGCGTCGGTGAGCACTTGACGCGCCGACGCCTGCGGCTAGCCGTTAAACGAGGTATACCAAACGAGTTGCGGCGGAAGAGCAATTTCCAGTCACTGTCCAATGTGCCGTGATCGTCTTTTCAAGAAATAGATTTGATGCTGAGGCGACATTGGAACCAGTCCTCTATTCTTTTTCGATCTTCCACAGTGCCATTTCAGTCGAGACCATCAGCGACATCGCTCCGCCGCGTGCGTCGCGGCCGAGGATGGCGGTACGGTCGAAGTAATCTCGTAGCGACTTTTGCTTGCCAGTTCCCGTGCACATATCGACCAGAGTTCCGTCGGGGGCGACGCGCGTTTTGATGGCGTACCACGCTTTCTTGATGATGGGTGCATATTTCTCTGTGTCGAGCCACTCTGATCGCACTCCACGAATCATGGCGAATGTGATCATGCATGTTGAAGAGAGTTCCCGGTAACTACCCGGATGATCGACGACCTGATGCCACGCACCGGTCGGATCTTGATACTTCGCCAACGCGGCCATGTGAGAACGAAATGCCTTCAACATCTCGGCGCGGCCCGAATAGTCATTGGGCAGATCGGTTAAACAGAGTGCCAATCCCAGAGCCGGAAATCCGTTGCCGCGTCCCCACGCCGTGTCGCACAATGGTGAGTGCCGATGGATTCCATCCGGACGCAGATTCAGCTTTAGCATGAATCGCATGTGCCGCATGGCCATGTCGTAGTATTTCGTCTCGCCCGTCAAACGGCCGACCTGAACAAGAATGGGACATCCCATGAACACCGAGTCGCTCATTTCGGCGTGGTACGGCATTTGTGGTTTCAGCGATCCGTCTTCGTTGAATCCCATGTCGGCCGCGACGCGAGCCAGTTCTAAGTATCGTTTCTTGTTCGTGCGCTTGGCCAATTCTCCGAATACGAGATGTCCCGAAAGGTGACTGCCACCAACTCGTTTCGGCAACGTCGGTTTGGAACGATTGAAGTACGGCACAACGATCTTCTCGACGTCCGCCAGATGTTTCGGGTCACCTGTCAACTGTCCCAATCGCATTCGGCCGATCAGTGCAAGAGCGGGAATGTAGGCCACGGAATTCAGATTGTGCCCGTAATGCTTGCTAAGCTGCGTCGCCATTTGGACTGGCGTCCGAGCGATCCGGCGTTGCAATTCAAGCCGTGCAGAGGAAACCTTCGGCCAATTGTAGTCTTCGCCGGCGATGCGTTCGCATAACTCTTTCAGGAAATCGGCGTTGGAGCCCCCCACGTCCTGAGCCAGAATAGTGCCCGTATTTGATGGGGCGTGTTGATTCAAACCGATGACGAGTCGCGATGGCGTGTCGAAAAGTGGCCTTCGTGGTACGGCCACAAAATCGGGTGCGTGCATGCCGATCCAATGCCACAGATATTGGGCTTCGGGATTCGCCGTGCTGTTATAGGCCGGGCCCTTTGGGGGATATTCTTTATCAATTCGTGCTTTTGCGAGTATCGGACGACCGTCCTTTGACGCCCATTCGTCAGGGCTTGCGATTGGAACGGCCGACACCACGATTCGTGCCCGATACTTCGCAGCTTCCTTCGATGTGTAAAACCAATTCAGTGCTTGCAGCACGGTTTCGACCTTTGTTCGCGAGTCATACCCGCCGATCAACAGCACTCGGATCTTGTGCGTGTTGTAGTTCAAGTCGTCGTCCGTAATCAGACACGGGATCGATGTTCCCGCGCGAGTGACACCGATCGCCGACCGGATCATCCCCGGAATCTTGACCGAGTCGAGTAGCTCGTTGACTTTGACATCGTTGTTATCGGCCGCGATCGCGGATGCTGCCAGGGCGGTGAATGCCGCGAAAACCAGCCAACAGTTTTTCATGTCCAAATCTCG
>CAUZVF010000642.1:0-4464 GCA_963582955.1 Planctomycetota bacterium | reverse complement strand
GCCACAATCTTCGACACTCCTCATGCCAGTTCCGCCCGAAAATCACAGACCACAGAGACTTTCGGGACACCCACTAGCTATTCAGCACAACAGCCGGTTCAGCATCGACACCCGCAAACAGCCGCCCTTCCGCCACGTAGAAGTGGTGATAGTTAACCTCATCCAACTTTCGAGTCCGGCAGACAAGAAGGTCCCGATGTCCGAAGCTCTCACGGAGTTTTGTGAGAATTTCCGTTGTCGGCTTTAGTTTGCGGAGCTGCTTTTGTTCTTCCGGATTGAGTGCCTTCGCCACTTCCAGGAAGTTATGGACGAAGAACCGCGGCGACCGATTAAAAAGATACAGCGCTTCGTTTTCCAATTCGCGGTCGGGCGGATCGCTGACAAACACGACGTCATACTGAGCCACAACTGTTTGAGACTCGATCACCTTCGTGATTAAGTCACCGACGGCAGCACGTGTCGCGATGACATGCGGGTCATCAAGAATCTCGAAGATCCCCGTCGAACGGGGATCGTGAAACAACGAATCACGCACCATGTAGGGACCGTACGGGAAAACGCCGTGAAAAGTATCGTGCGTTAGGGTTTTCTGGTGCCTGAGATCTTCACGACTGGCACTGATTTCCTTGAGCAATCGTTGCTTTGTCGTCAGGTCATCATCGCTCGCGTCCAGCAGCTTTTCGGCGATATCGAGTTCTTTGACGCCGTACTTCAGCTCCTTCATTTTGCCACGATGGGCCATGGCGAACCAATAGTACGTGTCGGCATGGCGAATGTGGTCCGCGACGGTTTCTTCCGTCTTCTTCTTGCCCGATGCCTTGAAGCCGGCATACGCAATAACCAGCAGGAATAACGCGATAACGCCCCAATTCAGCATACGATCGATCTTTTTCGGTTTCATTCAGCAGCCCCACAAACGTACACATTTCTGCAGTGACATTATTTCAATCAACAAGAGTCTCATGTTGACCGATTTGATCCACTGATTTCAAGTCGGTCGAATCGAGTTCTGCAGCAGTGAATTACAGCAAAGCCTCCGCATACCAACCATCTGCGAGTCCGCACAGCGTGTCCGGTTTGGTCAGAGGAAATAGCAGGCTCGTGAAGAGTCTCACAACAAGCGTTGATATACTGGTGCTAGCGCCGTTCCACCACAAGCTCAGTCGATTAACGGCCAGCTGGATTGAAAAAACCGAGGGACGACGATTACGAATCCGATCCGAGGGCTGGCTTCCCTAGATGCAATTCGTTCGGATCTTCGACAACACACACGGGGCCTGAACAACATGCTTGCCTGTCCGACGGTGCAATCAATTGGGAACGTGCTATCTTGCGGCGAGTGGAGACGGTGGGTTGGACTATCCTGAATTCGAGATCGGGTTACACCGTCGCGACGCGGCAAGCTATGCCGTTGAGGTCCGGTTCCGGGACCCCAATCAAGAGGCCGAGCAGCGGGCCGAAGCCTACCCGGTTCGTTTCGACTTCGAACAGCTTCGAGGACTCGCAGCGGATCCGGCGGCCTATGGCCAACTGCTGGGCCAGAATCTGATCGGCCAGCCGGAGGTGCGATCCTGTCTGGACAAAGCCCGAACCGTGGCGCAGATGTCGGAACGGCGGCTAAGGCTGAGACTGTGCATCGATCGCGACTGGTTTACCAAACAACTTATCGGCGCGCAGCATGTTCGCCGTCCTGTGCTTGTCAACGAGGCCCTTGAATTCGGGTTGACGCCAAAGTGCCTCGAGGTTTTGGACAAGGCCTTCCTGATCCGGCGCGAGAATCGCAGCGGCGCGCAGTGGTACGAGCTAGCACATGACCGGCTGATGACGCCGGTACTCACCGACAACGAGACTTGGCGCGCAGAGCATCTCAGCACGTTTCAACTGCAGGGCGAACTGTGGGCAGAACGCGGCCATCCGGTCGACTTACTTCGTAGAAGTGTTCGAAGTCGCGGATCATGGCGGCGGTCGGTGTCCGATAGCTGCCTTTGGTGCCGCGTAAGAAAGTACCACCTGAGGTTCCAAAGCTGGCACCGCTGTTGAGTGCTTTCTCAAGCACGTCGACGCCGGGAATGTAGATAAAGCTGAATTCGGTTTCGCCCGGAAAGATCGCTTCGTAACAGCCGTCGCATGCGTAATTGCGTGCACTACGCAACTCGACTCCGTCACCGGATTGATGCAGTGCGGGCACGAGTTTGTCGTCGTTCATCAGAATCGGATGGGCGCCGCCGCTCAGCAATGCCTGGGCCGCGAGGTCCAACACATCTTTCGGTGTGCCCTTGTGGACACGCAAGTCAACCGTTGGGCAGTTGAACGGGAATTTGCGGGCCGCTTCGAGGCACATTCGCGTGATGTCGTTACAGGCATCTTCGGTCTGTTCGTCGTTGGTCGCCTTGACGCCGCCGACGGTGACTTGCTGCATCCACTGATTCACCAACGCACCTTTATCAAAGTTGCTCGCCCCACCGGCACCCAACAGTGCGCCGTCCGCTTCGGTGAAATGGTCGACGAGATGGCGATTGTCCAGCACGACGCGTTCGTCTAATTTCACCCACAAACAATCGACGACCTCTTGAGCCTGCTCGCGCGAAAGCGAATCGTTCTCGTAGTACGGCAGCAAAATCTGATCGAGTCGGCCAAGCGAAGACAGTTGTGCGCGACGCCAAAGTCGCGAGAAAGTACTTTGATTATTGGAAAAAGCTCTCGACCGATCCCAAAAAGAAGTCGGCAAAAAACGATCCGCCGGACGAAGGCATGCGTAACTGGACGGCCCTCAAGACGCCCGATCTCACCGGACCGCCACCGCCGAATTCCGTGACTCCGATCTTCAGCCCACGGCTAACCAAGGACATGCTCGATTGGTACGCCGGCCAGATGGGGTCTGCCAAGAACTCTGTCTTCTTCACCGCGGCGTTCTCCGTCGACCAACGGTTCCTCAGCCAATTGGCAAAGAAGAAGAAGGTCACACGCGGGCAGCCGTACCAGCGTTATGTGCTGCTGGAAGGCATTTCGGGCCTCATGAAAACGAAGTACCCGATCATGGCCAAATGCCCGCAAAACCGGATCGCGTGGGGCGATCTGTTGAGGTCTCGCGGCGATGGCGAGGATCAGCTCATCGAAACGTTGACCGGTCTCAACGAAAACGTCAGTTACCTTCACACCAAGTATATGTTGATTGATCCGCTGTCCGATGATCCGGTTGTCATCTCCGGATCAGCCAACTTCAGTGAAGCGTCGACCATCGCGAATGACGAGAACATGCTAATCATTCGCGGCAACACTCGCGTAGCTGACATTTTTCTCGGCGAGTTCATGCGGATCTTCAACCACTTCCATTCGCGGAACCAGTCGAACGCACTCTCCAATAAAATGGCGGCACAGGCACATTATTTGGTACCGGATGATACCTGGACCGAGCCGTATTACACCGAGGGAACGCAGGAGATGTCGGAACGGTTGTTGTTTGGCTAGTGCGACTGCCTCGCTTTGGTTCTGGCCTACGTGGAGAATTCCAGTGTCATTGGGCGCGTAAAACCGGGTCTTCCGCAGAGTTGGTGATATTCCGTTTTACTTCGCCGACTTCGAGTCCGCGTAATGCTCCGGCGTCGGGCGGAGGAAACAGCAGACTGGCAAACAGACCGACGACCAACGTGGTCATGCTGGTGCAAGCACCGTCCCACCAAAAGCTCATGCCGCCAAGTTTGGCGACAGTGAAGACGACGATTGCGGAAGCGACGCCGATAAGTGTTCCGGCCGAGTTGGCTCGGGGAGAAAGCATCCCAAGTAGGAAGACTCCCAGCAGCAGGCCGAGGAGCGTGCCGGCGATCGTCATGATCATGTGGAAGACGGGACCGCCGATTTGTTGCAGCACCAAAGCCACGGCGATGGCGGCGACGCCGAATATGAGCGACAGGATGCGGCTGTGTTTCAGACTGGGACTGTCGCGGCCGGTCATCCAGTCGCAGACGACTGTAGCGGTGAGGCTGTTGATGCCGCTGTCCATGCTGCTCATGGCCGCGGCAAATAGTCCGGCCAGCAATAAGCCAGTCAGACCAAAACCCGGTATTTCAGTCAGCACGAAATGTGGAAGCAGTTGATCGCCATTGTCGGTTCGAGCCAATTCGTCAAACAGCTCATTGCCAGATTGTTGGTAGAAGGCAAACAGAGTGCTACCCACTAGAAAGAAGACCAAACACACTGCGGAGACCATCACACCGTTGACGATCAGCGATTGCCGGGCTGCTCGAACTGTTGGCATCGAAACGTATCGCTGGACCGCCGTGAAATGGACCGCGTGGGCGGCCAGGTAAACAAAGAAGCCAAACGCACATGCTCCGAAAAAGTTTCCATGCTCGGACGTAAATTCCATGCGGAACATCTCGAACTTGGCGTGCTGACTACCAATTTCCCATACGGCCGGCCAACCGCCGTCGACTTTGCCAACCGCCAGAAATAAAACCGCCAGCA
>CAUZVF010000641.1:0-4472 GCA_963582955.1 Planctomycetota bacterium | reverse complement strand
GATCGCTCGGGTGCGTCAAGGTCGATCAATCCCTGGTCGCGCAGCGACGCGAACGTTTTCTCTTGTGATGGCAAGATGTAGTTCTTCAAATCAACCGCCGCCAGATGGCACTGCACGCAACTCGAAGGCTTGGGAGACCTGAAGATCGGCATGATCCGCTGGTCAAAAATCTCGAACGGAGTGAGCTGAGCTTCGCTCTTGTCTTCCGCGATTGCGCTTGAGCTCTGGAAAGTTGCCGTAAACACAAGCGCCGCGACAAAGCCGATCAGTAACAATTTCAAGACTGTATTGGCCAACGTTTGTCGTTCTGGCTTCCGCCAGTATTGCGTGGAATTAGCACGGCTCCCGCCTACAAGCGGAACGACAAGCCGTCTTGAAGTCATTTCTTGTATTTTGTTCAGCATGAGTCGGCTCCGTATGGGGGATTCTTGTTTCCGGAATTTTCCAGTGGTTGTTTTTTAGGTCCGCGCGCTCACCATAGTACAATAATTCGTGTGATTCATGCACTCGAAAAAAGAATCGGGAATGCTAAAATCGAAAAAACGGGAGCCAAATCATTGATCACGCCGGAATTACATGCAAGTCGGTTCATGAAAGCCGCACGGCGGGAACCGACCGACACGACACCTATCTGGATCATGCGGCAGGCCGGGCGTTATCTGCCGGAATACATGCAGGTCCGCAACAAAGTCACGTTCATTGAACTTTGCAAACGGCCCGATTTGGCGGCCGAGGTCACGTTGGTTGCCCGCGAAGTGCTCGATGTCGACGCGGCCATTCTGTTCGCCGACTTGCTGCCGATCCTGGAACCGATGGGGTTCGACCTGGAATACCAGAAGGGCGAAGGGCCCGTGATTCACAATCCAATTCGGGAAGCCTCCGAAATCGACCGTGTCCGTGCATTGGAATCGGTCGACGCTCTGGATTTTGTCTTTGAAACGGTCAAGCAGGTTCGATCGGCCTTGCCGGCCAACATTCCATTGCTCGGCTTTGCCGGAGCCCCTTTTACGTTGGCGTCGTACGCCATCGAAGGTGGAGGATCAAGAAATTACGTCCACACTAAAAACTTGATGTTCTCGGACATCGGTGCCTGGAACGCGCTGATGGAACGCATTACTTCGAGTTTGATTCGATACCTGACGGCTCAGATTGAATCAGGGTGCCAAGCCGTTCAAATTTTCGATAGCTGGGCAGGCTGTCTGTCACCGTCGGATTATCGCGAATACGTGCTGCCTCACACGAAAGCCGTAATCGACGGTCTCCCCGCGGAAACGCCCGTCATCAACTTTCTGACCGGCAACCCGGCGCTGTTGCCGTCAATGCGCGAAGCCGGCGGCAGCATCATGGGGATCGACTGGCGCGTTTCTCTGGATGACGCTTGGAAAACCGTTGGCCACGATGTGGCCGTGCAAGGAAACCTCGACCCGATTTCTCTTTACGCCGATCTCGATACGCTGCGCACGCGGACGAAAGCCGTTCTCGATGCGGCCGGTGGCCGGCCCGGGCATATCTTTAATCTCGGGCACGGTGTGACGCCGGACATTTCGCCGGACAACGTTAAGGCACTCGTCAAAATGGTTCACGAAATGGGCGCCACGACTTGAATCCAAATTCTGGCAACAACGAGAGCGACGAAGGCAAGCCGTGGCGAGTCGCCGTTGTTGGCGCGGGAATCACGGGGCTGGCCGCCGCTCATCGGCTGATTGAATTAGCTGGTGAGACGGGGCTCGCTCTTGACCTGACAGTATTCGAGGCGAGTGATCGCGTCGGCGGCGTCATCGAAACACGGACGATCGGCGACTTTCTGGTTGAAACCGGTCCTGATTCGTTCATTACGAACAAACCATGGGCGTTGGATTTATGCCAACGGCTAGGCTTGGACGAGCAATTGATTCCGACGAACGAGACGTTTCGCCGATCACTGGTTTTGCGTCGGGGGAAACCGGTTGCGGTGCCGGAGGGTTTCATGTTGTTGGCGCCGGCGAAGATTTGGCCCGTGCTGAAATCTCCGATCTTTAGCCCGTTCGGCAAGCTGCGGTTGGCGATGGAGTACTTCGTGCCGCGCCGTACCGAGACGAATGACGAAAGTCTCGCGAGTTTTGTCCGCCGCCGTTTCGGGCGCGAAGTCTTGGACCGCATTGTTCAACCAATGATCGGTGGGATCTACACGTCCGATCCTGAAAAACTCAGCCTGAAGGCAACGATGCCGCGTTTCTTGGCAATGGAGGCCGAGTATCGGAGCCTGATCAGAGCGACAAAACGCGAAGCCGCTAAAACCGAAAAACAGTCGAGTGGGGCGCGGTACGGCCTGTTCCTGACACTCGCAAGTGGTCTGTCGAACTTGACGGAAACGTTGGAATCGCGAATCACTAAGTCGGCGAAAATTCAATTGAACAGTAAGGTTACGAAAGTCTGTCAAACTGAAGAAGGATTCGACGTCACGGTCGAGAACGACAAACAGTCGTCTCGGCACTTTGACGGATTGATTATCGCTCTGCCGGCCTACCGTGCCGCCGATTTATTGCTGAACGTCAATCGCCAACTTGCCGATGACTTGAACTCGATCGAGTTCGCATCCAGTGCGATTGTCGTCACGGGCCACAAATTGAAAGACGTACGACATCCGCTGGATGCGTTTGGTCTGGTCGTTCCGGCAATCGAAAACCGCCAGATTCTCGCGGTGTCGTTTCCAAGCCGAAAATTCGAAGGCCGCGCGCCGGATGATAGTATCCAAATGAGAACCTTCATTGGCGGAGCCATGCAACCAGAACTGTTCGATAAATCCGATGACGAGTTAGCTCAAATCACGAAAAATGAACTCACGGAAATCTTCGGTGTCACCGCGCCGCCGGAATTTGCCAGCGTTTGCAAACACAAGAAGGCAATGCCGCAATTCCATCTCGGTCACGTCGATCGCGTCGAACGGATCCAGCAACAGGTTTCCACAATTAACGGCCTCTCGTTCGCCGGAAATGCACTGCACGGAGTTGGAATTCCTGATTGCATCCACAGTGGTGAATCGGCCGCCGAAGACTTGTACAAATCCAGAAATCTGACTGGCGATTCAACCTCGGAGCAACACGATGAAAAGCAGTACTGATCGAATTCTGACGACGCACGTCGGCAGTTTGGCTCGCCCCGCGCGGCAACTTGAACTTCTCTTCGCCAGAGAGCGCAGCGAAAACTACGACAAGGCGGCATTCGCAGCCTCGACGCGGCAAGCCGTTGATGACATTGTCGCGTGCCAGGCCGATGCCGGCATCGACGTTGTTTGCGACGGTGAGCAAGGGAAGTCCAGCTTTCTGACTTATATCGCCGAACGCCTGCAAGGTTTCTCGCCGCGCGAGGAACAGGGCGAAGACTTGTGGATCGATTCCCGCGAGACCCTCGCATTTCCGGAATTCTACGATGCTCACCGAAAATCGCGTGAAGGATTGGTTGCACAACCCGTGAAACTGACTTGTACGGGGCCGGTCGAATACGTCGGCCACGAAATCGTGCAGCAAGAGATCGACAACGTCAAAGCCGCGGCGGAAAAACAAGACGTCGAAGAAGTTTTCATGACGGCGGTTTCTCCATCGGATGTCGAGGGGCAACAAAGCAACGAGTTCTACGATTCCGACGAGTCCTACCTGTATGCCATCGCCGACGCGATGCACCACGAATACAAGGCGATTGTCGATTCAGGTTTGATCCTGCAAATTGACGACCCGCGTCTTTTGACTTACTACATTTCGCGACCCGAGTTGTCGGTCGAAGATTGTCGCCAATGGGCCGAGCTTCGCGTTGAAGCACTCAATCACGCACTGAAAGGCCTGCCGGCGGAACGGATCCGATTTCATACGTGCTATGGCATCAACATCGGGCCCCGCGTCCATGAAATGAACCTGGCCGACATCGTCGACATCATGCTCAAGGTCAATGCCGGTGCCTATCTGTTTGAAGCCGGCAACCCGCGCCACGAACACGAATGGAAAGTGTGGGAAACGGTCGAACTTCCCGACGGAAAACTCATCGTGCCCGGCGTGATCTCTCATTCGACGCCCTTGGTCGAGCACCCCGAATTGATTGCCCAACGACTGGTGCGGTTCGCCAACATTGTCGGCAAACAAAACGTCTTGGCCGGCAGTGATTGCGGCTTCGCATCATTCGCCGCCACCGAACAGGAAATCCACCCCAGCATCGTCTGGGCCAAATTCGCCAGCCTTGCCGAGGGAGCACGAATCGCGACTCAAGAGCTTTGGTAAACAATTACGAATCACACGAATGCGGGCGGTGATCCGTCGCAAGTTCGCGGTTGGATCTCAAGAAACGCCAAACATTGACGCAGTCTTGCCATAGCACGGATTATTCATGAACGGGGTTCGTGGAAAAGGAGTTAGCCCGAATTATTCGTAACCCGAAGCGTCAGCGAGGAATTCAACATGTTTCCTCGCTGACGCTTCGGGTTACGGTCAACTCCGATTTTGCGC
>CAUZVF010000640.1:0-4482 GCA_963582955.1 Planctomycetota bacterium | reverse complement strand
TTTCGATTGAGAGTCATCGCAGGTTTTCCGACTCTACTATTCTGGGTCAAACAAAGGGTTGATTGTGACAGAAACTGAATTACGCCAAAGGCTCGACAGAATTGAGTGCTCGTTGAATATGCTCCTTCAAAAGCGAGTCGTGCAGGACTCCTACTCAACGAGCGATGTGGCGCACAGTCTCGGAAAGTCCGAATTCACCGTTCGTGAGTGGTGCCGGTTGCGCCGCGTCCATGCAGAGAAACGACCGTGCGGACGTGGAAATTCTCAGGAATGGATGATATCGCACAACGAACTAGAGCGGATTCGATCTGAAGGCTTACTTCCGTCCAAATACTGAGGCAATAGCCTTCTGCTGCACATTGGGAAATAAGTGTCGGTAGCGGCGACGCATTTCGTCCGTCTGGTGTCCTACCCAATCATCAATTATCCGCTGATCAACGCCTTTCGATGCACAGTTGCTGATAAACGAATGTCGAAACATGTGCCAACCTCGAATCTTCTCCCATTTGGCACCATCAAGAGTCGTCCGAAAATGATACGTGGCCGCATCAACCGTCAGGGGATCGCCATTCTGACTGAAGGTGAAGCGCCCCGTCGTTTGCTTGAGCCACTCACGCATCACATCTCGACAAGAAGGCGAAAGCGAGACAGTTCGGAAACTCCGTTTTCCTTTGACACGCTTCCTTTCCCGAATCGTCACACACTGACCATCGAAATCAATGTCATTGGCTTGGCTGCGAATGAGTTCACTTCGACGTGCCCCCGTATGGGCGGCCAACACGAACATCGGAAAGATGAACGATTGGCGTGCGCTACGCTCAACGCATTTCAGAACATCTTGAATCTCATCGATTGAGAGAAACAGACATTCCCAAAGTTCACATTCCTCCACATCCGTTAAACCGCCACGCGAAACCTGTCGCTCGATTTCACTCAAAGTTTGAAAGGGTGGTTTCTCGTTGGCTTTGGGATATCTCAGGCCCTGATTTGGAAAGTGTCCCCTCACGAACCCACGCGGTTCAGCCCAGCTCCAGACACCACGGAAACTTGCCAATTCCTTACGAATCGTCACCGGGCTGATTGGCCTACCACGTCTTCCCTTTTGCTTGAAACGCTCATCAATGTATTTCTGGATTTGATCGACTGTCAGATTGCGAGTACTGACATTGCCTCCCAAAACCCGTTCAATATGGCTGAGATGAATACCGAGCGTGTACTTCGTGTTTTCTTCGAGCGAGTCTCCGTTCAGACTCTCGCGGAATTCTTGAAACAGCTTTCCAATCGTCCTGATCGCCCGAGTTTTCTTGCGGGCCGAATTCTCAAGTCTACCGTCGGAGACGACGTACGTTGTAATCTCCGCGTCCTCGGGAATACTAAGGTCTCCCTGTTCGACTAAACGGATTCGTCGATCAACGCGTGCAAGCAATTGCATTGCTTCACGTTCATCACGCGTGCGCAGGGATTTCTTAAACTTATTCTGCCCGATCCGGAAATTGACGTGATAGACGTTGCCGCGTTTTTCGAGCCATGCCATTGCAGTTCCTCCTGATTCAATTGTCGCATCAACGGCAATAGACGCAGAAGCAATGCAAACGAAATGGCTGCCCCCAATCTGCCCCCAATAGGCTCCATCAAGCAAAACAGGACTTGGAGCAAATTGCCCTAAGTCCTGTTCTCATAGGTGCGCAAGAGAGGACTCGAACCTCCACGTCCCGTAAAGGACACTAGGCCCTCAACCTAGCGCGTCTGCCAATTCCGCCACTTGCGCAGTATTGCAAATACTGAGGGTCGATTTAGTTATGCTCTTTCTGTGTTGAACTTGAATTGGTCATCAACGCAACAAAAATTGCAGATTCTACCCGCGTTTTGTCAGCGTTTCACATTTTTTCAAAAGGCAGAATCTCTGGTCGAAAGGTGAGTATACCTCAACGATTCCCGCCCGGCTACTCTTCTGTAACGAAGACTCATCAGTCCAATCCGTTGCGAGAAATGGGGCGTGGCTGGCCGAGCTGTGTTCCGAGTGGCATCGAGGGAATCCAGACGGGCGTCGTCCTTGTCGATGAAATTGACTTGCATCCGCATCCGTCCCTGCAACGGAGTGTGGTGCTGAAGCTGCGCCGGCCGCTTCTGAACGTTTGTGGTGAATGCCATGGGATTTGAGACGTTTACCTTCCGGCCAGCCCGGTTAACCGAGGGTTACAGATCGCCGATAATTACGTCCCTCGTTTGTTTCCGAACAGCTCGACATGCAAACGGGGTGAGAATTGGTAGCCCAATCGCAGAGCTTCGTCGACCAACCAGGCCGAGCGTTCTTGTAGTTCTTCATTCGTTTTTGCTTGCGGCATCAGCCAGACATTGCTCGCGGGGACTTTCGGGAATCGCACAAGGTAGTCCTGGACTTCGCCGAGATCGTCGCGCGTGTCGATGACGAACTTCAGTTGGTAGTCGAACTGGCTGATCAGCTTTTCCACAACCTGCTGTTGGTCTCGGTCACGCTCGTGACGTTCCACCCAACGCCCCGACCAGGGAGTCGAGTTGGATAGCTTGGGACTCAGCGAAATCAGATCGGCGTGGACGGGCCGAAAGAGAGTGCCGGCCGTTTCGATGGTGACATAGTGTCCGGCCTGGGCCAACGCGTGTGTCAGCGGGACGACATCCGGTTGCAAAAAGGGCTCTCCGCCCGTCACGACGACGTGTTCGCATTCGAATGCGGACGCCTGCTGCAAGACCGACTCCCAAGCGCGTTGATCGCCTTCGGGTTTCCACGACGTGTATTCCGTGTCACAGAACCAACAACGAAGATTACAGCCCGTCGTTCGAATGAATACCGACGGTGTCCCGGCGAATCGGCCTTCACCTTGGATCGATTGAAAAAGTTCGGAAATCCTCACGATAGATCACCCAGCATTGTCGAATCAAACTGTGTTGACTTAAGTCAGCGGGTCGGTCAATGCCGCGTCCTCAAAACCCTTCAAACGCAATTGGCACGAGTCGCAACGTCCGCACGAATGACCGTCCGCGCTTGGATCGTAGCAACTGTGCGTCAGGCCGTAATTGACACCGAGTTCCGTGCCGCGGCGGATGATTTCTGCTTTGGTTAGTGAGATTAACGGCGTGTGGATTTTCCATTCGCCGGTCTGCTCGACCCCGGCTTTGGTTGCGAGTTGTGCCAGCTTCTCAAAAGCCGAGATGAATTCCGGTCGGCAGTCGGGATAGCCGCTGTAGTCGACGGCGTTGACACCGATAAAAATATCGAATGCTCCCAAGACTTCGGCCCAGCCAAGAGCTACCGACAGGAAGATCGTGTTTCGCGCCGGGACGTAGGTGATGGGAATTCCCGTCTCGATTTGACCGGCGGTGCGGTCTTTGGGAACGTCGACGTCGTCAGTCAACGCCGAGCCACCAAATGCTCGCAGGTCGAGTTTGAAAATGACATGATCGGCAACCGCGTTTGCCCGGCAGACTCGTCGCGCGGCTTCCAATTCAAACCGGTGGCGCTGTCCGTAGTCGAACGACAATGCAAACGGATTGAAGCCTTCCTCGCGCGCGATCGCCAACGTCGTCGCGGAATCGAGTCCGCCGCTGACCAAGACAACTGCTGGTTTCTCGGTTTTGCTCATGACTCAATCATGTTGAGCATGAGCAGGAAACTCAATAATGGCGATAGACAGTTGGCCGCGGATAATAGAAATTGTAATTCTCGCCACGGCGGTTCATGTACGGATACGTCAGCCCGTACGACGAGTATCGCCGTGGAACGTAGTAATAGCGGTTGATCGACATCGGGCGCATTTTGCCGAACAGCAATTCCAGCGTGGCATCGTGTCGGTATGACGGGTTGGCTCGGTACTCGGAACGCAAAAATGGAATCGAGCTGTAGACCTCCCAATAGCCCGGCCGGTGAACAGGCTGCGGGACGATCACAGGTAAAGCAGTTGCGGCTTTTGCTTCTTCTGGCTGATCCCCATCCCCATCATCGGCAAGAGCCAGCAATTCCGGGGCCGGTGGAACTTCGGGTGGTCGGTACGAAGCAGCACTGCTGGGACCGGGAACGATCAAGATCCCCGTAGCCGCGCCGGCGTCGACATCACCGGCCGATGTGACCGAAGCGGCTTGCAGAACAAAGGCCAGTGCCGTTGAAGCAGAGGCGCAGCGTAACATCAGCGATAATCGCGGTTTGTGATTCGACATAATTAGCGGCCTCATCTTTGGTTGTGTGTTGTGTCGTCATATTGCACGGAATCATCAGCGTTTCTCCACGCTACCCAGCCTATCAGACCAATGTCAAACCGAATTCATGACGAGCGAACCGCAAGGCGTCAAAATCCCTCAGAGCAAGCAGGTCTTGCGAGCCAAGCGAGACCACCGAACTGACTGAAGACAAGACTGCTTCAAGGTCCCTCTCGGCTCGCGGAGCCTACTTGCTTCAACGAGTTGACCGCTGCGTGAGTGGTTTTTAGAGTGCGTCTCAGCGTCGGCTTT
>CAUZVF010000639.1:0-4487 GCA_963582955.1 Planctomycetota bacterium | reverse complement strand
GCTGATTAATGATCCGGACAATTTGATTTGACCAGGTCACGTCACCCGTGGGCTCTCGGTTCTTCGCCCGCCCGATGAAGCACCCAACTGCCGGAGTTTCGGTCACGGATATCGGAGAGCCGGCAAGCAGCTCTTCGAGAGCCATTACCAGATCGTGCCGTTTCGCCTCTGATCTCGCCGTGCCAACGCCAAACTGATCGTCGATCCGCCCGTGATAGCACACTTTGCGCTTGGCATCGAGCAAAAACACTTCTGGTGTGCGTTTGGCGCCGAATTGATCGGCGACTTTGTGCCGAGAGTCTTTCAGAATCGGAAACTTGATGCCGCTCGTGTGCGCGTAGTGTTCGATCTCGAGCAGCGAATCCTGCCGATTCGAGTTGATTCCCACGATGGCGACGCCACGTTTTGCAAACTTTTTCGCGAGCGCGGCGAGTCGAGGCCCGTAGAGTTTTGCGAGTGGGCACTCAGTTCCAAGAAACACAACGACGATGGCTTTACTCTTCATGAACTCCGCGAGCGATCGGCTTGCGCCGAGTGAATCCTGCAATGTGAAGGGTTCAATCCTCCGACCAACAACTGGCGCGTCCGCGAGTAAAGATTGCACACCTCCGATCAAAACAACAGATATGATTATCAGAATACGCATGACACAATTCTCAGATCCCAGAAGAAAACCACGGTCAATCACAACCATCGACGTGAAAAGCCAAACACAATTCGTCAAGTCCGACATGCCGGGGTCGATTGTATTTCGAGCGGCCGGGCGGTCGATTGGCTCAATGATACCCGGAGACGGCCTGTGGTTCCATGACTTGATCCGTACGAACTCGGGCAGACTTTGATGGACCGGGGGCACATGTCTCATCTTCACTTGTTCGTCGCCGACTTCGGAAAACATGACATCGACATCAAGCAGCCGGAATTCCTGCCGGGCGCAATCGGGTCGAATCTGATGATGTGGGCCAAGGCGTTTATCTTTCCTAGCCGGCACCCGTACTTCGCGGTCTCGGCAGCGGACGGTAGATTCCGCATCGACAATCTGCCGCTGGGTGAATGGGAATTCCAAGTGTGGCACGAAAGAAAAGGCTACGTCCAAACCGACGACTGGATGAGGGGCCGGTTCACTCTGAAGATCAAACCGGGTGAAATTGATCTCGGAACAATCAAGCTGAAACCGGAACGGTTCCTGTTCAACCACGAATTGGCACAACGCGCTCGCGAGAAGGCGGATCGCTCATGTTGAAATTCTCGAGATGGGACCACCCCACGCGCGGATGCGGATTGAACCGCATATGCCGTGATCGTCAAATGCCGAGTGAAAGGCCCATATTTGAAGCTGGCTGCGTCGCTCAAGAACTCGTTTCGGGGCAATTCGATTCAATCGGCAGTATCCGAATAACCGATACAACCCATAAAGTCTGCCTTGGCAGTTTTGTGTGTGCGTACGCGCTATGTGCTTGCTCACTATAGAGTTATGTGATTTCGGAGAAAGAGATGAGGAGCAGCAGCATTGCGATTGCTGTCACATTCTCGATGATGCTGGCGTCTGCTGTCCGCGCGGGTGATGAACCGTCCGATGTGTCCGCAGCCAAAATCGAAACGCTGCACACGCAATTGCAATCGGCTCTTGAACGGATCGAGTCTCTTGAAGCGGTTCAGGCGGACTCCAACACCGGCACATGGTATCCGCGCTATTACGTTGATTACGACCGCGGGTTTCTGATACGTCCGTACGATCCTCGGGCGACGCCGTTCGAATTGAAAATCGGCGGCCGGATGCAGTTCCGATACACCGGTTTCAAACGGGACCGCCAGACGTTTTCCAATCAGGGCGACGCTAATCGTGGCGGGCCGATCTTGATTGGCAACCGAAACGATTTCGAGATCGAACGCAGCCGGCTGATCTTCCGTGGTTTCATGTTCGATCCGAAACTGAAGTTCTTTATCAACCTGGACGCCGACACAGACGACAACCATCGCGTCCGGCTGCAAGACTTCTGGGTGTACTACGATTTCAGCAAAGCATTCACGTTGAACATTGGCAAAGCCATGGTGCCGGGAAGCCGCGATTGGCTCAGCCTTTCGCCGAACACTCATCTGGCCGACCGTTCGATGGCGACGACGTTTTTCCGTCCAGACCGGACCATCGGTGTCTGGGCCAACGGCAGGTTGGGCGAGGACGTTTATTATCGCACGATGCTGGGCAACGGCTTCAATACCACCGACCGCGGCCAAAGTGAAGTCGACGAACGATTTGTCTATTCAGTTACCAATTGGTGGGAACCGCTGGGACAAGTCGGACGCGACCATGCGGACCTGAATTTTCACGAAGAACCCGTCGCACGGCTCGGGCACAGTTTCACCTACGCCAGCCAAGACGCAAAAGCAGACGGCACAACAAACGGCGAGCAGCTATTCGTGCGGTTAAGCGACGGAACCCGCTTGGTGACTCCGGGAGCATTGGCGCCGGGAGTGACCGTCAACGAATTCGATATCTACCTCTACACCGTCGATGCCGCGTTCAAGTATTGCGGCTTCAGCATTAACGCCGAGTACTTTCTGCGATGGTTGAATGAGTTCGGCACGATTGCAGGTGCCGTGCCGCAAAACGAACTCTACGACCACGGTTTCTACGTCGATGCCGGCTATTTCATTGTCCCGGAGAAACTCGAGATCGCCGGCCTGATCTCGCACGTCGACGGGCTGTTCGGCGATGCGTGGGAATACGCTGGCGGAGTGAACTACTATCTGAATCCCACGCATTTCAACAAGCTGACATTCGATGTCACCGTTCTCGACGGCAGCCCCGCCCAGAATGCCAGCACAAACCACTTCATTGGCCAAGACGGGGTGATGTTTCGCTGCCAGTACCAAGTGCAGTTTTGACGGTGTGAAGCGGTCAGCTAACGAATGGAATGCAACGCCAGTATCATCGGCCGACCGCTGGCCGCCTACCACATCATTTGCTTTTGAATTCCGGATTGGCTCGCGGCGGTTGTGCTTCGACTTGCTTGCGCCAGCGATGCAACATCGCCGTCAGTTCCTTTGCTCGTGCGGGGTGTTTTTTCGACAGCTCGTTTTTCTCGCCGATGTCGTTGGCCAAGTGATAGAGTTCCACGCGATTGTCTTCGTAGAACTCGATCAAACGCCACGGCCCGGCACGTACGGCGGAGTACGGTGTCGAACCTCCCGAGTGGTAATGCGGATAGTGCCAGTAGATCGCCTTTCGATCAAACGCCGTGTTGGATTGCTTAAGAATCGGGACAAGCGATTTGCCATCGACGTTGGCGTTATGATTCTTGTCGCCCTCGGCACCCGTGACGTCGAGGATCGTCGGATAAAAATCACATGTGATGATCGGCTCGTGGCTGACCGATCCTTTCGCAACGATGCCAGGCCAATTGATGATCGTCGGAATGCGGACGCCGCCTTCGTAGGGCGATCCCTTGCCCGCTCGCAAAGGTGTGTTAATCGTGGGACCATTCTTCATGCGACTCAGGCCGCCATTGTCAGACGTGTAGATGATTACCGTGTTTTCCAAAATGCTCAGTTTTGCCAGAGTCTCGACGACGCGGCCGACGCTGTGATCGACGCTCTCGACCATCGCCGCGTACTGAGCGTTTCGATGCCTGTGCTTGGGTGTGATCTTTGCCGCGTATTTTTTCGTCAAGTCGTTGCGGCCTTGGATCGGCGTGTGAACAGCGTAATGCGCGAAGTACAGGAAGAACGGTTCGCTCTTCCAGCCTTCGATAATCGACACGGCCTGATCGGTCAGCATGTCGGTCAGGTATTTGCCTTGTGTCGTTGCCGTGTCGGGAAAGTTGGCCACGCGGGCGCCAATGTCGGTTTGCTGCCGGGCTCGCCGGTAAGGCCAGTAGTAACTGCCCGGCGCGCCCCATTGGTTGCCGGCAATGTTGACGTCGAAGCCTTGATTTCGAGGATAGAATGGCTCGACCACCGATTTGTCATCGGATCGCGGCGTCAAGTGCCACTTGCCGACATGAGCCGTCTTGTACCCCGCGGCATTGAGCGCCTCGGCGAGCGTCGTGTAGCGATGCTCAAGCTGCTGCGTCCATTCCGGCGGCATCAGCGGATGTCGCGACTGCCGCTGGGGACTCAGATGCTCCCACATGCCGTCGATCCAATCGGTCAGATTCAGCCGTGGCGGATACATGCCCGTCATCATGGCCGCGCGCGTCGGCGAGCAAACCGTGCATGCCGCGTAAGCATCGGTAAAGCGCATCCCACCAGCGGCCAAGCGGTCGATATTCGGCGTTTCGTACAGATCGCTTCCATAACAACCCGCATCCGTCCAACCCAAATCGTCGATCATGAATACGACAACGTTCGGCCGTCGTTCCGCGGCATTGCCGACGGACCCGGTACAAATCAGTACAAACGCCATGACACAGAGAACTGACGGACGATTCATGCTGTCCACTCCTTGCTGAATTTTTATGAGCCAGTTTGCGGTCAATCGGTCACAA
>CAUZVF010000638.1:0-4488 GCA_963582955.1 Planctomycetota bacterium | reverse complement strand
CCTTGGCGACGAAAAAGTCGTCAGTGTCCGTCCAGCCCCAATCACAGACTCCCGCAGCGACAAGATTCTTAACGGTCGCGTTGCCCTCGACTTCACGGACATGGCGTTTGCGTACGTGTCGGTGCAACAGTTTCAAGGAATCAGGACCAACTTGGTCGTATAAGACGCTGTAATGCGACAACGTCGTTCCATACAACGGATTCGCAACAGCCATCCGCGACAGATCCCCGTGAAGTGCCCGCTGAATCACTTCTTCGGTTGCCGGCATCTTTTCGGTGTTCACAATGTAAACCCGCAAGCGGGCTGCGAATCCGGTCCAATGCCCGTCAGCGTCCTTCCATTGTTTGGGAATACGGGCGTAGCCGCTGCCTTTGTAAGGATGCAGCACACCTTCTTCCTGCAAGGTGATGGTGCCTAGTACTTGATTGTTCCAAAAGACGTCGCAGCGCGGATGATCTTTTTCCCGGATCAACAGATTGACCAGCCCCAGCGACTTGGTCGCTTCGGTGTCGAACCGCGGCACGACGCGGATGCCGGATTGTTCTTCGAACTTCTGAAGAATCTGATCCGAGAAGATCGAATCGTGAGCACAATAGACGACCAACGTGTCGGAAGACGTCGTTCCGCCGAACCAGGGCGTGGCCAAGCTCGCGATGAATAGAAGTGCGACGCATGCAGCCGCGACAATCAGAGGCCTATTGCTGTTTGGCGGCATTCGATTTTTTGGCGGAATCGTCGAGACTGTCGAAGTAGCCGCGGATGCCGTCGTGATATCCTGGCGGAATCTTTTCCTGGAGGATTGCTTCGCTGACGCCCTGTTTGACGTTGCGGACTTGCTTGTTGTAATTCTTGCTCGCCTCACCGGAATCGCTCAGACCCTTGGTCTTCAACGACAGCAGGACCTTGCCGGCTTGAATGTGCGTTTTGGACTTTTCGGTTTTGAAGCCTGTTTCAACCGAGTCGTCTTCTTCAACTTCTCCCCCCTCGCCCATACCCTGAGCTCCAGTTCCATCGCCGTCACCTTCTCCGTCGACACCGCCTAACTGGGCGAACAGTTCGGCGTAATCGTCCATCGAGATGCAATTCTCGCAAGCCTCGCCATCGAGCGCTTCCTTTTGGTTCGCTTTCTTGGCCATTTGAATCGCCTTCAAGGCATCTTCCAACGCCTTCAAATCTTTGGCGGTTTGAGCGATTTCTTTGAGCTCCATCTTGGCCAGTTCCATCGACTCTTGCAGAGCCTCTTTGGCCTCCTTCGACATCCCGTCGAATTTGGCCATTTCCAATTGTTTCATGGCCCGTTGCAGAGCCGCCTTCAGCGGTTTGGAATTGACCTTGTCGGAAGCGAATTCTTCCAACTCCCGCAATTTCTTTTTGATGCGTTGTGCAATCTCGGACCGTTTGACGGGATCGGTGGTTTTCAGCAGTTTTTCGAGTTCACATTTCAGTTGGTCGAATTCCTTGTTCAAGCTCTCCGTCGATCCTTCCTGCATTTCCCGAGTCCACTTTCGCAGCTTCTCTTTGTCCGAGAACGATCCAAACTTTTGAGCCGACGCGGTCTGCGAGAGCAGTTGTTTCAGTTTTTGAGCACTGATCTTTTTCCACTTTTCGCCGAGCCCTTTTTGTTGGCCGGCCAGCATTTTGTAGTTCTGTTTCTTTTGCGTCGGCTTCATCTTTTTGAAGTCGGCCTTCAGGCCATCAAGAGCGTGCTTCACATCTTTCGACTCGCCGTCATCGGTATCGCTGAGAACCTTTTTCAATTGTTCTTTGCGAGCAAGAGTTTCCTCGTGCAAGTTTTTCAGTTCTTCTTTTTCCTTTTCGATTTTCTCAGCCGCTTCGACTTTTCCAAACGGGTCTAACTGCGGCAGGAACAGCACGGCCGCGATCAAAACACCGACCGCGATCGCGAGGTCGGCAAAGTGACGCGTTACCTGAAACGGCACGACGTCCGTGGGTTTGATCGACGTGGCTCGTTCTTCCGCATCGCGAGCGACCAGCGGCTTGAATTCACCGGGTGAGTCGTCCAGCAGTGCGACTGTCAGAAACAGGTCCTTCGATTGCATGCGCTCATCAACAGTTCGCGCCGAGTCGGCGTCAGTCGGACGCCGATGCAACAACACACTCGCCAGCAGCGCGCCGGCAGGAATGATCCACAATGACCGTGGTTGGAACCAATCCGGAATGACTCCCGCCAGACGGCTGACCAACAGCACGGCCGCGTAAGTCACGCCCAGAATCAGAACGGACCAGTAAAATCGTTTTCCCAATGCGATCAGAGCCAAACGGCCCGAAACATTCCGCAGCAGAGACTCGGATTGAGGCAGATTGGACACGGCTTTTCCTTGTTTTCGGCAAATCAAGCACTTGAGCGGACATCGACAAACTGCCGGTTATTCTATACAGATTCGGAGGTTGCGTCGAATTGTTTATCCGTTTTTGTAGAAAATCGTCAGGCGAAAACGATTTCCCGAATTTTTAATAACTTCGTTGAGCGGCTAGCCGAAGGCGACCGCGTGTCGGGAATCCAAATTTACGCCACAAAACGGAGCCGCCTTCGGTTAGCCGTTAAACAAGGACGTAGCGGCATTCTCGTTTCTAACAGTCGGTTTCGATGTGACCGACTTGTTTGTGTTCCGATTCAATGGCAGAATCGCCGCTTCGAAGCAGTTCTTCGTTTGGCGGCTGGGTATTAAACAATCTCCGACTATTCCGATTACTTTGAAATGAATTCCAAATGTCAGACGAATCATTGATTGCCGTTTTCGTGGATTTCGAGAACTTGGCGCTCGGCGTCCGGGATATGAATTCCGGTTCCTTCAAAATCCAACTCGTCCTGAAGCGACTCCTGGAGAAAGGGCGGATTGTCCACAAACGCGCGTATTGCGATTGGGGCAAATACCGCGACGACGTTCGAGAATTCCACGCCCATGGCATCGAGCTGATCGACATCCCTCAGAGCCGGATGAGTGGAAAGAACAGCGCCGACATTCGCATGGTGGTCGATGCGTTGGACCTGTGTTATTCCAAGGACCACATCGATGTTTTTGCGTTGATTTCCGGTGACAGCGATTTCTCGCCACTTGTCTCGAAACTCAAGGAAAACGACAAACGTGTCATCGGTTGCGGAATCAAGAGTTCCACCTCGGATTTGCTGATCGGCAATTGTGATGAATTCATCTATTACGACGATTTGGTGCGAGCTGCCAAGACGAGCCGTCCTCGGCAAAACAAAGGGAAGCAGACCAAGGAGACCGACGTCAAGGACGAAGCTCGCGAGCAGTTGGTCGAAGTCTTGCAGTCGCTCGAACAAGACTACGACACCGTGTGGGGCTCGATGTTGAAGCAGGCAATCCGCCGCGTTAATCCCGGTTTTAGCGAGAGTTATTACGGCTACGGCAGTTTCTCGGACTTGCTAAAAGACGCCGCCGCCAACGACCTGATCGAACTGGAATTCGATCAGGCTCGCAGGAACTACCAGATTCGCGGAAAGAATGATTGAGTCTTGCCCGTACAAGACATCGCTATGAACAAAGCCTTCGTCAAAGAGCTGGAAGATCACGGCGACCATTGCCCCGTGTGCGGTTCAACCGGTGAGACGGTTTCGAAGGTCACGCTCGATGCGCAACTGCAATCGGACGGGAGAGACCTGTTATCAAATTCAGCGTTTTTCTGTCCGCTGGCAACGTGCGATGTGGCCTATTTCGATCAGTTCGAGCGGAAAGTGCTCACGGACAAATTGTCCCGTCCAGTGTTTCCCAAAGACCCCGCAGCTCCGATTTGTCCGTGCTTCGGACTGACGTGCGAAGATATCGATGCCGACATTCATGAAGGAGTTGTCACGCGAGTCAAGGAACACTTGCAAAAGGCCAAGGCTGACAACACTCGCTGTACGACGTTGGCCGCCAACGGCCAATCGTGCATCGCCGCCGTGCAGCGCTACTACATGCGGATGCGAGGATAACAAAATGGACCCAATGCCGATGGCGACACAAGTCGCGGTTTTGACCGTGTAACGGGTCAGTTCGATTCGTCCACGAAATACGTATCGCGTCCTGGGCGGCATCCGGGGACGTGGATGTCCAGCATTTCCAGCGGCTCGTGGCGTGTCACGAATGCGTGGCGCGTACCGGGTGGCAGTCTCAGGAAGTCGCCGGGTTGCAGCGGCTGCGGAGAACCATCGAGAATTGCAGTCGCCGATCCGCTCAGAACGAAATAGAACTCCTCGGCCACTTCGTGATAGCTTGTCTGCGTTCGTTGATTTGCCTCGATGCGGACACGATAAACAGTTCCGGCAGCCTCTTCCGCTTCTGTCAGCAGTGGTTCGATCGCATACGGACCGAACTGTTGCACGTTGCGTGACAGTCCGCTGGTCCGGTGAATGATTTGTTTTCTAAGGTCCGCCATCAGCATCCTCGTCAATCGGTTCGTTGCCGTCGCGAGTACTCATGCCGTGTAGTATTCGCAGCGACGTCTTATTCGAATAAAACTTCA
>CAUZVF010000637.1:0-4494 GCA_963582955.1 Planctomycetota bacterium | reverse complement strand
CGTATCAAACGCGAGTCGTTCAGAATGCGGTCACACACTTTGGTCTGGGCCAAACAGAAAAGGCTGACGTCCTTCGGTTGGTGTGGACCAATGGTGCCCCAATCAACTTAATCGGCCCTAAGACTCGAACAACGATCTGGGAACAACAAGAACTGACCGGTTCATGTCCGTATTTGTATACCTGGGATGGCGAGCGATTTGTTTTCGTTACCGACTTGTTGTGGGCGGCTCCGATTGGGTTGCAGTTGGCCGAGGGCGTGTTGGCTCCGACGCGCGAATGGGAATACTTGAAGGTTCCGGGCGAGAAGCTGGCCGAGAAAGACCGCGAATACGTCTTGCAAATCACCGAGGAATTGTGGGAAGCCGCGTATTTCGACCAAGTCAAACTGTTGGCAATCGACCATCCCGCGGACGTCGAAGTTTTTTCGAACGAGAAAGTGGGGCCGGCGGAAATTGCCGAGTTCAAGATCCACACGGTGCGGAATGCCCGTGTCCCGGTTTCGGCCCGCGATCAACGTGGCCGTGATGTTCTCCCCGAGATCGCGAATCGCGACGGCCGATATCTAAAGGGGTACGACAACAAGTTGATGCAAGGCGTTACCGAGGAACATTTCATTGAATTGGACCTTGGCAAGCTAAAAGATCCGAAACAGATCACGTTGTTTCTGACGGGTTGGATCTATCCGACCGACACGTCAATCAATATCGGCATCTCGCAGAATCCCGACATCGATCCGCCACAGCCGCCTTCGCTGTGGGTTCTGGACAAAGGCGGCCGTTGGCGCAACGTGATGCCGTACATGGGATTTCCCGGCGGCAAAACCAAGACGATCGCGGTCGATCTGTCGACTGTATTCTTGACCGACAACTACAAAGTTCGCATCGCCACCAGCATGGAAATCTATTGGGACGCCATCTTCTTCACCGTCGACGACAATCCGGCGAACTTGCTCCAATCGGAATTGCCACTGGTGGCTGCCGATTTGCATTATCGTGGCTTCTCACGCCGCATCGAACATCCGGGCTACGGACCAGAGGACTACGAATACGACAGCAAATCTGCGCAGCCGAAATGGGCTCCGATGCGAGGCCGGTTCACTCGGTTCGGCGACGTGACGGAATTGGTGGCCGAGCCTGACGACCGTTTGGTCGTGATGGGATCGGGCGACGAGATGACTCTGCGATTCAAAGCCAACGCCAAACCGTTGCCGGATGGCTGGAAACGTGACTTCATCCTGCACAGTATTGGCTGGGACAAGGACGCGAATATGAATACTCTGTATGGACAAACCGTCGAGCCGATGCCGTTTCGCGCGATGAACGGCTATCCCGACGCCGATGGCCGGCAGTATCCCGACACCGAATTCCATCGTGACTACCTTCGCAAGTATCAGACACGCACGCAGAGTTATTCTCGATTCTGGAGAAACATTCGTGAGTTTGAAAAATAGAGCGTCAATTCCATCGAATCCTCAACAAGCCAGATTCGGATTCTCGATTGTCGTTTTCATGTTGCTCGCCGGATCCGTGCGGGCCGATGAAATGATCTATCCGCTCGGCGCCGCCGTGGCCAAGGACGGTTCGGTGTTTGTCGTCGATTTGAAAATGCACGGCGTCTGGAAAATTGTCGACGGCGAGCTGAGCCCCTTTTTCAAGGGTTCCAAGAAATTCCGAACTCCGCTGAACGCTGCCCGCTGCATCACGATCGACAACGCCGGGAAAATTCTGGTTGGCGACACGTCGACGCGAGAGATCTACCGCTTCGATGACGACGGCAAGCCGCAACCGGTCATCAAAACCAAAACCGGCATTGGGACGCCAATGGGAATGGCCGTCGCCAAGGATGGCACAATTTTCGTTTCCGATCTTGAAGTGCGGCGTATCTGGAAGGTGTCGCCCAAAGGCGGAGAACCCGAAGAATTCGCCGCCGTACCGGCATCACGCGGCATGACGTTCGACAGCGACGGAAACCTATACGTTGTGTCCGTCAGCAAAGACCATTCGCTGATTCGTCTGACACCTGACGCCAAAGTCGAAATCGTCGTCAAAGGTCGCCCGTTCAAATTTCCCCACGACGTCGTGCTGGACAAGGACAAGAACGCCTATGTCAGCGACGGCTGGGGAAAATGCGTGTGGAAAGTGACGCCGGACGGCGAATCGAAAAAGTGGGCGACTCATGATTCGTTCAGAAATCCAGTCGGCTTGGCTTGGCGTGGCGACGACCTGCTGATCATCGACCCGCAAGCCAAAGCGGTCTTCCAGGCCGATCGTGAAGGCAGCGTCACAAGCCTACTCAATTAAAGGTTTTCGCGCACGTAAGGCGATTCGAAACCAATGCGGCGTTTCTTCTAATCCAACGTCGGTGATTCGACGAGTTGTCCAATCGCCTCGAAGACGCACTCCAAAGTGCTATTCATGGTTCGCTTCTTGATTCCCAGCATACCTTGAAATCATCATTCGTTAGTCTAACATGGATGTCTTGCCGACCAGACGAATCCGGAGGTCGGTTTTCATCGATGATGTCCCGCCTGAGTCCTCCCTCAACCCAAAAACTTTGGAGCAATCCGAGCCGTGACAGACGCGAATCTTGACGCCGCCGTGGTGAAAGCCCGAGAAGAACTTGACGCTCAAGTTGAAGAAATCGTCCAGTGGCACTTCAATTCCGAAACCGGTTGCGAATTCTGGCTGAAGCAAGCAGAAGGCTTCGACTTTGATCCGCTCACCGACGTTAAGAATTTTGACGACCTGAAGAAGTTTCCGTTGTTCGAGGATGACCAGTTGCGTGGCGGGCCGGTCCGCCGCTGGCAGCCGAAAGGGCTCGCCGACAAGCCGATGTACGTATTCGAAACCGGCGGAACGACGGGAATTCCCAAGTCGCGGCTGGTGATGGAAGACCATTGGGTCGACTACGAAATGTTCAGCGACACGTTGCCCGACGAGAGTTTTCCTCGCGGCAAAGACTGGTTGATGCTTGGCCCATCGGGACCACGACGGCTGCGTTTGGCGGTCGAGCATTTGGCGCAGCATCGCGGTGGAATCGCGTTTTGCGTCGATCTTGATCCTCGCTGGGTCGTCAAGCTCTTGAAGAAGGGCAAGATCAGTGAGATGGAAGAGTATCGCGACCATGTCATCGACCAAGCCATCACAGTTCTTTCCGCCGGACATGACATTCAGTGCATGTTCACCACGCCAAAGCTGCTGGAAGCGCTAGCCATGCGATTGATCGACGATGGATCGAGTATCGAGGAGGCCGGAATCAAAGGCATTTTCTGTGGCGGCACCGAGTTCACTCCTCAATGGTACCGATTTGCCCGAGAAGAACTGCTGGGACCCAATGTTTATATCACTCCGACCTACGGCAACACGCTGATGGGACTCGCTTGCGGCAAGCCGTTCGACCCGGCCGACGATTACAAGATCACGTATTACGCTCCGCAGCCGCGTGCCGTTGTCGAAGTCGTCAATTTCGACGACCACACGAAAGTTGTGGACTACGGTGACACCGGCCGCGTGAAACTCTATACGCTGACGAAAGAATTGTTCATTCCCGGATTCCTCGAGCGCGACGAGGGCGAACGTGAAGAGCCTCACGAGAAATATCCCTGGGAAGGCGTCAGCGGTGTAAGGCCGTATCATGTACTTGCGAAAACAACCACCGTCGGCGTTTATTGATCGAGAAACCAACAGGCGAGCGGCGGGCGTTAGCCCGCTGGCATCTTGGAATGCAACGAAGGCTGATAATCGTTGCCGTTACGCACGACACAGTTTTTGATGAAGGAAATTCCCGTGATCGAGATTCCCGTTGTCCGCTGGGGTGAGCCGTACGAGAGCATGGAGCAAATGGACGTCGTCCATTTCGAGACCGGTGAGACTCTCGCCAAGGTGCATGAAGCAAACGGCGGCATCATCAAGATGGATATGCGCAAGGCGAAAAAGGCCCGCGAAGTCTTGCGCCAATTCTCAATTGAAGACCTTGTTGAGAAGTGCGGCAAAGCGGCAGATTTTTACGTGAATGCTGACCTGCCACTGGGAAATGGAACTCAATCACCTGACGATTTCTGCACGATGCAGTCGGCGACGACGGGTTTGCCCGAGCACATGTGCCGGTTAAATATGACCAAGAACGCTTTCGTGCTCGAAAACATGGACAAGATTCTTGATGCCCTGACTCGCGGCCTGCCGTACGAAGTCCTCAGCAAGGGATACGGCATGGAAAGTCGTGGTGTGATGGTTAGCTATCAAGCCAACTGCAACGCGTCCGGTTGGGTTCTGCCGTCAAATAGTCCGGGAGTTCATACGTTGTGGTTACCAGTGATCCCGCTTCAAATTGGGCTAGTGTTGAAACCGGGTCCGGCCGAACCATGGACTCCGTATCGCATGTACGCAGCATTCGTTGAGGCCGGTATCCCGCGTGAAGCGTTTTGCCTTTATCCCGGCGGTCAGGAAAAGGGTGCGGAACTCGGCGGAGCCGTCTTGGAATCGTGCGAACGGTCG
>CAUZVF010000636.1:0-4498 GCA_963582955.1 Planctomycetota bacterium | reverse complement strand
ACAAATCGTCAACAACCCCGCGCCCGTGGAAGCATGACTCAATCGCTACCCGATTCAAGTACTGTGCGACGGGTAGCTCTTATGGATCCGCGCAACAACAAGTTGATCAATTCAACAGGCCCCTGCCGCCTTGGAGAACGTCCGGCTTTTAACTTACTATCTGACAACAATTTACGCTCTCACTCTACGATTTAAGCGGGTTTTGCTCCAATGTCGCATCGTTGTATCTTGCCAATGACGCGGATTAGGACCGGCTGCCGAATTGATAAACGAGTCCGCGGGCCGATTCTGCTTGACCCGTCTGTTTCGACTGGCTTATGATGGCTTTGACTCGATTGCGTGCGTTAGGTTCGCAAGCTGTCGGATGACACAACCTCTTTTTTCGCCCAATTCGGCTCAATCAATCGACGTTGCCCGGCCGATGCGACCGGACTTTTGCAGGGACAGTCGGCAGACGGATATTCGGCCGACGATGAAGTTGAAGAGATCAATCGCTCTTGGGTCGGGAAATCCACGATGCATATTTCTGGCAAGATATTCATGTTTCTGGTGATCATCGCCGCCGCCGTGGCGGCGGTCTTCAGCGCGAAGATTGTGCATGTGCGCAACAGTTGGATGAAAAAGGCCAACGACGCACAAACAACTCTTGAGAAAAACCAAACGGAACTGGCAGCGCTTACGAAGACGCGAAACGAACTGCGTGCCGAAGTGGCCCGCCAGGAACTTGGCTGGAACCGGACTTGGGACGGTGTCAATATTCAGCCGAGCCGTCAAGGCGGCGGCCGATTGTCGGCTCAAGGAGTTGGACTGAATCAGAAGATGAAACCGGCAGTCGTTTACGTTTTTCAATCCGACGGTGCGGGAGCAAAACTTGTCGGTTCGTTTCGGGCCGAGCCAGAGGACAACGCGACGCCACTAATCCCAACATTCAAAACCCGTCCCACCAAATTGCCTGGTTGGCAAGGCGGCGGGGCTGGCTGGCGGATTCGGCAAGCGATTCCTTATCCCAGCATTTCCCGCTTCACTGATCTGATGGGCGACCTGCAAAAGTTGGACGAGGATCTGATCTACCGGCAACGGAACATCCAAACTCAGCAAAAGCTAGCGACCGACGCGAAGTTAAAACTCGACAAACGGCTGAACGAGCTAAACGGTGAACCCGATAACAACGCAAACGCGGAAAACCTGCCCGGTTGGATGGTCGACGGTTTGGTCAAAGCGATTCAGGATGAAGAGGAAGAACGGAACGCCGTGTTGGCGGATGTCGACGCACTGCGACGCGTCGTTAAGAAGACCTACGACCAGATTCAAAAAGTGATCGCTCAAAACGTCGCGCGAACGCAAAGCCTTCCCGGAACGGTTTCAACACAAATCAGCCCCAACGATGTTGGTCTGCTTGAAACGAAGAGCAAATAACCGCCCTCCGCGAATGCCGACGCTTTGCGTCCTTACGATTTTCGTACCCGCTGCCTGCCGTCCGAAGGAATTGGACTGATTGATGGGCATCTCCAGCCGTGACTATATCCGAGACTCAAGTGGATCCGACTACGGCGGATCAGGATATGGCAGTTCCGGCTACTCATCGGGCGGCTCTGGATCGGTCTGCAAGAAGCTGATCATTGCCAACATCGTTGTCTTTGTTCTTCAACTGCTCATCACCGTCCAGCCTCAGCTGCCCGAAGGCGTCGAGTTGACCGACGAAGTCCGACACATTCTGGCCAGCAACCCGGTGTCAGTTGTCACGAATTGGTTCGAACTGGATCCCGCCAAGACCATCAAACAAGGACAGGTCTGGCGCCTTGTGACTTCCGCGTTCTGCCACGACCCAGACGACGTTTGGCACATTTTGTTCAACATGCTGTTCCTCTGGTGGTTCGGACATACACTGGAGACGATGTATGGCTCGCGCGAATTCCTGATTCTGTATTTGACCGCCGCTGTCTTTTCGAGTGTTTGTTTCGTCGCGTTTGCGTTTTTTATGAACGATATGAAGCCCGCGGTTGGCGCTTCGGGAGCCGTGTGGACGGTCTTGGCATTGTACGCCTTTCATTATCCACGCCGGAAAATTCTGCTGTTTATGATACTTCCGATTGAAATTCGCTGGTTTGTCACCATCTACGCAATCTTCGACATTCATCCGATTCTGCTTGCACTAGGAGGGACCGATTTGTCCGATGGCGTGGCTCATTCGGCGCATGTGGGAGGCCTCGTGTTCGGCTACCTTTACTACCGTTTTCAATGGCGGCTGGAAACAATGTTTCGCGGGCTGTCGGGATTTAAGCTGAAACGTGTTCTCAGGAGGGGGCCCAAGCTGAAGATCTATGAACCGAAGGCGCGCAAAGAAAACCTTGATGCTCGTGTCGATGCAATCCTGGAAAAAATCCACGAGCAGGGCGAAGCCAGCCTGACGGAACAGGAACGGGCAACGCTGACCGAGGCCAGCCAGCGCTACAAGGACCGCTAAGGCAATGCGGTCATTCGCACGCGCCACGGTCTTGCTGGTGCTGATCTTGTCGATACCCATCGTCCCATTCCTGTTGTTGGGCGAATCGTTCGAGCAGCAAATCGAGAGCTTCTTGCAAGAGAGTTCTCAGGCGTCGGTGTCGTTTCATTTCTTTTTGATCGTCGGCGTGTTGGCGATCGATTTGTTCCTACCGATTCCGTCGAGTGCCGTTAGCACGTATGGTGGCGGAGTGCTCGGCACGGGACTCGCCACGTTGGCTTCATGGATCGGAATGACAGTCGGCGCCGTCGTTGGTTTCTGGTTGGCAAGAACTTTGGGCAAGCCGTTTACGTCTCGATTTGTTGGCGAGCAAGATCGGCAACGCATGGAAGGGTTCGCCCGGCGGTTTGGTCCGCTGGCACTGGTGCTGACGCGTGCGCTGCCGATTCTGGCCGAAGCCTGCGTCCTGTTGATGGGAACAACCCAACTTTCATGGCGACGGTTTCTGGTGCCCGTCGTGGTCTGTAACCTATTGGTTTCATTCAGCTATGCGGCGTGCGGCGAGTTTTTTCAGGGAAAAGACGCATTGCCCGTCGCCGTGGTCGCGTCGGGTACGATTCCGCTGTTGCTAGCGTTGAGCATTCGGCGGTGGGTGCCGAAACACGTATGGGACAATTGGGAGCAAAACGATTCGTGAGTTGCCAAGGAATCTTGTAATCGTTTTTCCTTTGTTTAACGACAAGCCGAAGGCGACTGCGGAATTGATACACATAAACACTACAAAACGCAGTCGCCAGCGGCTTGCCGTTAAACGCACGAAATCAAATCGATAAACGGTTTTGCACGGTTAATCAGTCATGGCCGAAAACGGGCAAGAATCATGGGAAACACCGCTCGCGCCAATTCCGCGCACGATGATCGAATACCTGAAGTCGTTCGGGCCCGGGTTGGTTGTCGTCCTGACATGGCTGGGGGCAGGCGACATCGTCGACATGGGTATCGCCGGTGGGAATTACGGTTACTCGCTGATGTGGGTGCTGGTAGCCGCTGTGGTCATGAGGTTTCTGTTCGTCTCGCTGATCGCCAAGTATCAGCTCTGTAACCAACACGGTGAAGGAGTGTTGGACGGACTCGTGCGGTTGCATCCGTGGTACGCACCGGCGTTGTTCTTCGCCGCGGTCGTCATGGGACACTTCTATGGTTCGTACATGACCGTGGGAATCGGCGAGGCCTGCGCCAACGTTGCCGGATTTGGCCAGACATGGCAGTGGGCGCTGTTGTCAAACGGAATCGCACTGCTGTTGGTGTTTCAACCTGTGTACAACCGCGTTGAACTCCTCTTCAAAGTCTTTCTGGCCGTGCTGTCGGTTTCGTTCATTGGAACGGCCATTTGGGTCGGCCCCAATCTTGAAGGCGTTCTGAAGGGCTTGGTTCGATTGGAACTTCCCGAGCAGTCCGGTGAATACAGCGCGTTGCTAGTGGCCATGGCCATGATTGGCGCCGTGGGCGGATCGATGATGAATCTGGTTTATCCCTATTTCCTGGAAGCGAAAGGTTGGCGTGGCCCACAGTATCGCCGCGTACAGTTCTATGATTTCCTGTTGGCCATTTTCGTGATGATCGTACTGAATCTCGCCGTCTGGACTCTTGGCGCCGAGCTGCTGCATCCGCGGCAACTCCAAATTGAACACATGGACGATTTGCCGAAACTGTTGAGTGAAGTTCTGGGCGAAAATGGCCGGCTGCTGTTTTATGCGGGAATCTTCTCGGCCGTCTTTACTTCACTTGTAGGACACGCGATCGGTCTTGGTTGCCTGGGGAGCCACGCATTCATGCGCTGGAAATTTGGTACGGATGTCGCGGTCGGTGACTATCGCAAGCATCGTTGCTATCGATGGATTGTTGTGGTCTGTGTCGTCTCGCCGTTAGTCTGGACAGTTCCGGGAATGCCCGGTTTCGTAACGTTGACGTTGGTGGCCAACAGTGCCCAGGTTGTTCTATTGCCGGTCATCGCGGCCGGTTTGTGGTGCATCACGGCCGGAAAAAAATACATCG
>CAUZVF010000635.1:0-4502 GCA_963582955.1 Planctomycetota bacterium | reverse complement strand
GTTGTCAATTCCAGGATTTACGGTCCCGGTCGTTAAACGGTAAGCCGTAGGCGATGACGCAGTTCAGAAAAAACCGTCGCCTGCGGCTTGTCTTTATGGCTCGTTCGAAAAAAAATGTCCCATTTCGGAAAAGGCCACACTAGCCCGACGCGCTAGCAAGGGACTGCGTTTTGCGGAGTTTCCGCTGTGTCTCCCTCGCTGGCGCGTCGGGCTAGTGTGGCCTTTTCCGAACGAGCCATAAACGACCGGAATGATCATCACCCTAAGAAGTGAACTTGACGACGCACAATCCACACTATTGCTTCATCGCGTCGGCGAGAATCCGGGATGTGCTTTCCCGCATGATTCGTGGGTCGACCATGTCACCCTTCTGCAATGTCGCGCGGACGTCTTTGCCTGAGATGAACACCGGCTTCTCGTCCGAGTGGTTTTCCATCAGGTCGACACGTCCCAGCGATTCGTAGAACGCAGCAAACCCGACATTGACCGGCGTGATTTGAAGGTCGCCGTTTAGGTTGTTGAAGATTTCTTGTGCGTCGAAGTCGCCCCAGATCGCAGAACCGTCGTGGTATGGCGCATCGGCGTGTTTACGGCCGATGACGATGTGCGTGTAACCCATGTTCTGACGATAGATGCCGTGCATGACGGCTTCCTTTGGGCCACCATAGAACATCTTGATATCCAGACCCAACAATGCAACTCGATCGGGAACGGTCTCACCCCGACTGTTCCAAACTTCCGGATCGCTGTCGCCTTGGCCCATGCCACGGTCGCTGATCAGCTTTTCGTAGGTCTGCATTCGGATTTCGGCACTGACGTCGTCGCCCTTGGTTTCACCGATTAGAGGATTCAAAACCGCGCCGGCGTTCTTCCCCTGACGAAGCAGCGTTTCCAAACCATAGACCAACGCATATTCATGAGCCCGGTGCAGCGGGTTGCGAGTTTGAAAGGCAACGGCGGCATCCCATCCCTTCGCCGCCAATAAAGACCGGACTTCGCGCGGAGTCAACACGTATTGGCCGAAGCTGGAATTCTTCGGCTGCGGCAGCGCGCGAATTTCACCACCAATCAAATGAGTCTTGTCTTCGTCACCCTTCAACACCATGTCGCCGCCGGGATGGTCGGTGCGTTCCGTGCCGTAGACGCACTTTATGTATTTCTGCTTGTCCCAGACATAGACGTCGTTGACATCCAGTGTCGCAACGGTCTCACCGTTGGGATTCGTCAGTGCCACATTTTGTCCAGAAGAAAGGCTGCTGGCCAGTGATTCGGTTACGGGAAATGCAATCGGGATCGTCCACGCATAAGACTTGCCGTCGACTTCGATCACGGATTCGTCGAGCACGCGATTGTAGTCGTCGCCATTCATCGGCCCCGTCAGCGGGCTGAGGGTTCCGTCACCGAATCGATAGACCGATGACAAATCCGCGCCTGAAACAGGAACCTGAGTCAACTCGGCGGCCTGGGCCTTGAATTCATCGATTTGGTCTTCGGAAACGGTACAACAAACCGGCTCGGTCAAGCCACCATGCGGAGCGATCAGATCAGCCATGTTTTCTTCAATCTCTAGAAATAGAACGGTTTTCGTGAATCGTCTGCCAGACATTAGGAAAACCGCCACATGGCGTCAAGCGGTTCAAAATGGCTTGCGGTTGGGCGAATGATTGATTGGCAGGCTAACGATTTCGTCGCAAAACATCACTTGATTTTCAAACGTCCGAAAAACGTGTGCTATGGTTTGACTGAAGCGAATTCACATTCCTCTGGATGCCCCGAAACTGCCAATTATCATGGAAGGGCTTGCCGTGCCGCCCGCCGTCGCCGAATCGCAGACCGAAACAAATTCCGAGCGCGATCGTATGCATAATTGGCATATGGTCCGGCACTTTCAGACCTTGGAAGACGCGCAAGCTGCATTGCGGGAACTCACAAACGACGGAGTCACCGCCTCGATGTCGATGATCGACGGATTATCGGTCATCGCCAGCAGAGTTTGAAAACCAGACAAAACGTCAATAACGCCGACGAATTCCGCGCATGAAAGGCTTGGGGATCAATTATTACTCTTGACCCATTTGAGTAATATCTTCGAGCTTTTTGGCGAGTGTTTTTTCGTCGCCTTTGACGAGGCGGCCCGCCGGATCAATCAAGAGCAACTGTCCGACGCCTTCCAGACCAAAGTTTTCTGAAGTCTTTAAGGTGTTGTCCAGAATCACCGGAAACGGCAGTTGTTTTCCACGCCAAACAGATTTGACGATCGGTTTCAATTCTTGATCGACATCAGCCATCGTTTTCAATTCGCCATTCGCATCGATGCAAATTGCTACGATCTCGAACCGATCGCGTTGTCCTTCGTGGGCCTTGTAGAACTCCATGAGCGCGGGCAGCGTTTTACCTAAGCACGGCGCGCACCACGGCCCCCAAGAATAAATGAGAATCCATTTCCCCTTGAAGCCGGAAATTTGCGCGTTTTTGGGGATACCGCGTGCATCGACGACGTGCCAGTTTGGGGGTGGTTGCCCGTAGAGCTTTGTGTAGTCGCCCCATTTCCCTTTTGCCTTGGCGTCTCTAATCCGATCGCGTACTGGTGGTCTTGGAGTCAGTTTCAGAGTTCCGCTATCCACACCGTGCTGGCCGGCTGCCACCGTGACGGATCGGTACGGAACCAAGTGATGCAACCCAGACATCTCGCCGAGTGCTTCAAGTTGATAGTCGCCTGGCGGTAGCCAGAACTCGAAACGAGACTTTAGCGATGAACACACTGCCAAACGGTCCCCGCTCAGTGGGAACTTTTCATTGGGAGGCAGTCGCACAACCACGGTCACCCACTTAGGATGCTGCCCCGTCTTCGCAATGCGAGCCGTTCCGTGCAACCGAACCAGTGGAAGCAGCTTGATTTCAACGAGTGGTGGGGCGTTTTGCGGGTCTAGGACAATGACGGCGCCTCGCTTCCGCTCCTTGTCAATGGCCAGCAAATTGTAATCGCGCCAGCCAAGTTTCATCGAAAAGTTGCCGTCCGCGTCAGTCTTGGTTGGATGGTGGCCCCATGGTTCCATTCGACCTTCGTTCGTGGTCATTTTCGCTTCGTCGCTGCCAAACCGCCGCCTATCCTCAAGTGTGACACCGTTCGCATTCCAAAAGGTTGAGATTTCGACGTCGGCGACTGGCCTGCGCTGCTGATCAAGCACGCGGCCGCGCAGCTCCCAAGATTTTTCCGCACCGGTAGCCTGCCCGGCAAACAACACTAAAAAGGGAAGTAGATATCCTCGCTTCAACATTGCAATTAACCTCGAGAGGCGGTCAAACGGAAATGCTGAGTCAGCATCATCCAGGATGGATTGCCGGCCCTCGCGACTTGCGGCGATTGAATTGAAGGTAGGGACGGCCGGCACTTGTTGTCAATGATTTTCTTTTTTTCCGAGTTTGGGCGGATCAATCTGGCTGCTCTGCCCGTTCTGACGATCCGTCTTGGTGGCGTCGAACACCGTCTGGATTTCAGCTTTGTCACGCAGATCTTTCAAGAGTTTCTTAGCAGCCGACTCGCGGTCCTTCTCCGCGACTTTCCGGATTTGTGTTCCGAACCACTCCATGCACAACCGCTGCCGGACGAACTCTCGCCGCAATTGTTCAAGCGATGCACCTTGTTTGGACAATTCGCTTTTCAATTCATCCTTCGTTGAAACGCCGCGCACCTTCATGAGTTTCTTGGTCTCACGCAAAAACTGTCGATCGAGATGGCGCATGACTTGAGCCGATTGCTCGGGCGTTAGGCTGGCTCGCATCGCCTGTGCTATCATCACCCGGTCGATGTGATTTGGAAGATCGCGTCGCAGAAGCGACTCCTGCAACCGACGGAATGCCACGTCTCCGTGCTGAAGGCGAGCAGCTTCGAGTCCATGCAGATAACGGGCCAGGATATCACGCAGGAGAATGTCGTCACCGTTCACTCTGGCTACGACGAGCTTGGGATCGAGAGGCCCGTTGATCTCGCGCAGCGGCCGCACCGGCAGTGCTTGAGGCTTAGGCTTTTCTTTTCTCGTTGGAATAACATCCGGATCGTCGGTCCGGCTGACAGGCGACGTCTGAGTCGGTGCGGGCTGTTCCTGAGCACGGATGGGGACCAGAGGTAGCGTTGCAGCCGAAAGCACAAACACGAACCATCCACATCGCGGCAGCCGCGACTTCACATGCGAGTCGGCAATCAAGCGGACACGGCTCTTGATTGACTGCGATGCCCCAAACGTCACGCTCAACGCCCCAGCAATTGTCCGGTTCGAGTTCACGGTATCGACAACTGCCATCAGAGTGGCGGCGAACGATTTCCGCGAGCCAGCCAGCCTCGCGATCGCCAAAGCGTCACAACTTGCTTCAGCGGCATCCGTCAACTCGCGGCGTGCCAGCCAGACAACTGGGTTCCACCAGTACAGCGACGTGATTAGAAACGTCAGCCAGTGAGTCCAGTGATCGCGGCGCACGTAATGCGCGACTTCGTGTGCGAAGAC
>CAUZVF010000634.1:0-4512 GCA_963582955.1 Planctomycetota bacterium | reverse complement strand
GCACTGGTCGTCTAGCGGCAAGGACTCCGCACCCGTAATGCGGCGACGCCGGTTCGAGTCCGGCCCGGTGCTCTATCAATCTTTGACAATTGAAAACGCCACAAGCGCCCATGACGTAGCGGTTAGCCTACTGCCTTGCCATGGCGGAAGTGCGAGTTCGACTCCCGCTGGGGGCTTTCTCAGATCGGGAGAAAAGGAGAGCGGGAGACAACGACTCCCAATCTCCTTGTCTGACCACTTTCCGTGTCTCCATTGCGGTGGGTTCCGTGTTGGTACGGGAAGGCGGCTGTTAACCGCCATGACGCAGGTTCGATTCCTGCCGCCGCAGCTCAAATAGAAAACGGAAGTCATCCGGCTGGATGAGGGGCCTGTCTCGAAAACAGGTGCGGGTCAAACCGTGACCACCCTCCGGGCGGTGCCCGGTTCAAGTCCCACGGCTTCCGCTTTGCGACCTTTGATGTTGGATGTTGGATGTTGGATGTTCGAAGTTGGAAGTTGGATGTTCGAAGTTCGAACTTCACTCTCGATCCCGTGGCCTAGCGGCGAAGGCAGCTCCCTTACAAAGAGACGATCGGCGGTTCGAGTCCACCCAGGATCACTTCAGCCTGGATACGCCAATCGGTAGAGCGGCTCGGCTTAAACCCGAGTGTTTGTGAGTTCGAATCTCACTCCAGGCATATCGACAGCTTGGTAGGCAATTGGCAGACCTTGGTTCGGGCACCGACCGAAGGTTGGTCGCGGGGATGCTGTGGGTTCGAGTCCCACCCTGGCTCTCGACTCTCAGCTTCTTCAGTGACTCATCCCACGTTCAATCTTCCGGCACTGCGGCGACTTTATCAAACGAATTCGAAGGTATTCGTCGGACTTGTCTGCTGCCGCAGGCACAACCCGGCGAACGCCGGACTATCCGCGAACCTGAAAGAAGTTTCGCGTGTCGAACCGGTTATGCGATACAGCGTCGAATTCTTCCGCAATTAGCGTTTCTTACGCCTCCCTCTTCGCTTTGACTCAGCGAATTGCAGGGATTTCATGCGCCGACTTTCGGCATTCCGCCGGACGGCACACTCTCCCAAACCATCGACAGCGCTCAAATCGCGCAACCAATGGTCGATTATTCTGAACGCGGAAATCGCCGATCGGCGCCGAAAATCCGATTAACCGTTCCGAGCAATCACGCTGTGCGTGCGCTGCAAATATCGAGGTGAAGAATCATGAACGCACGAAAGAAACGACAGAAGGAACAACGACGGGCACGAAAACTTGTGGAAGAGGCTTGGGATGCCGAAGAAGACGGTCATCACGAGCGAGCCGTCCGCATTATCCGTCGAGCGATCGGCGCCAATCCTGCTAATCCTGTTCTGTGGAATGACCTTGGTTTGTTACTCCGCCACAACGACGACGTCGAGGCCGCACAGGCATTTCTGGCCGCGATTAGCCTCACGCCGGACATGGCCGAGGCGTACGCCAATCTCGCGGAAATCCGTACTCAACAAGGACTGCTTCAAGAGGCGGTGACACTGCAAGCCAATGCCGTGCGACTTGCGTCTGGCATCCGACAATACGCTGAGCGACTTGAAACCTGGCGTGCTCTGGCTGGTCGCACGGCATGCGACGATCTGCCGCGGAAATCCGAGCCGTCCACCTCGATCAGCCAGTGTCCGATCGAGCAATCGCTGAGAGCGACTTTCGCGTCTTTGGCCGACCATATCGACATGTTGGATTGGGAAAGTGCCGAGCGTCAACTCACGCAGCACGGATTCACGCACATTCAAGAGTTCCTTAGCGCCGAAGAGTGCCAATTGTTGATCACCATGTTCGACGACGATTCCCTGTTTCGAAAAAGCGTTGTGATGGACAAGGAACAATTCGGTCGCGGCGTCTATCGCTATTTCGACGCCCCGATTCCGCGATTGATTGATGCGGTCCGGCGTATTGTCTATCCCAGGGTCGCTCGGATTGCCAACAGATGGCAACGGCTGCTGAGTCAGGATTCGCTCTTTCCCACGACATGGGAAGCGTATCGAATCCGCTGCGAGGCGGCCGGTCAAACAACGCCGACTCCGATCTTGCTGAAGTACGAAGTCGGGGGATTCAATGCCCTGCACCGCGACATTCGTGGTGCCGAGTTCTTTCCCATTCAACTGGTCATCGTCCTAAGCCCACGCGAGGATTTCACAACCAAACGGTTGATGCGACGGGACGCTCAATCTGTTCACGGCACTGAGAGTCCGGAACAGCGTTCAGAACAAACACGCGCTGCGTGCGCGGAAATTAGTGGGTTTACGGGTGGCGAGTTCCTTTTCTGTGACGAACCGGAACGCAAGAAAAAGGACCGCCGCCGGATCTCCGCCGGTCTCGGTGACGCGATCCTGTTTTGCACACGCGCCCGACTGGTGCAAGTTGGTGGGGCATACGGACTAAAACCGGTAAAGCATGGAATGGACCGAATCAATTCGGGTCACCGATTTTCCGTCGGCATCCCATTCCACGAATACGAGTGAACCTGCTCACTGCGCTCGCAGGAGGCCGATGGGAACTACGATCTCCTTCTGCTCGCGCAGGATGGCGACTGGCTGGGATTCATGGCGGACGGGAATGACGACCCCATTGTAACCCTCAGCCAAAACCATCACCCAATACCACCGCAAATGAGCATGTGACGGTCGCCTGTGTGACCCTCCGGTTCGAAATTCTTGCTCTACGACAACAGTTCCGTCGGTTCCGGTCAGATGGCGGTCATCCTCTGCCACATCTCCAAAGGAATTGGCTGGAAATCGGTCACGATATTCGTCAATTGATTCCACATCAGCCAATGGGGGCGCCCACACGATCGTGACTTGCGCTCCCGCAATCGGACGAGCGTGCGCTGCATCAAATACAACGATGCGCACTGGAAGCTGAATTGATCCACTGGATGCCCACTTGACCGGAGGAAGGAGAATCGCGAATAGGATCAAAGTGATCGCAATGACCGCCAGGACTTCAGTGAGTGTGGGCCGCCTGAAAGAAATCGTGATTCGACGGTGATTCTGATTCATGCCGGGTCAACTCGTCAGATGATCGAGAGATGCCGATCCAGTCCATCTTGCGTTGTACTGTGATTGTGCATCTCGGACGACGTCTTTGCAACGTCTTCCATGCGGCAGACAAACGGTTGCGGCTTTGTCATCTTGAAAACGATCCGGGTAGAACAAGGGGTTCCGACGCCAGACGTTGGATGTTCGAAACATCCCGGGGATACTCGGCTTCCGACGAATCGCGTTTAGCGCGTGAATTGGGGACCGACGACGTCGAGATAGACGCGTCGCATGAAGACCTGGTCACCGACGGGCTCATTCGGCGTGACGTTGTGCTTCGCGTAGCCGGCCTCGATCAACCGGTCAACTTCCCGGCTGGCCTCAAGCAACTTCGCGAGCAGAATCGCCGAGACGGTTTTCACGTCCGCAGTCGGCTGCTGTGCAAGCACGTTACTGCCGCCGCAAGTGATCAACAGCACGGAAATGCAGATTATGAATCGATGTATCACTGCACATCCTTTCGCGATTTATTATCGTGAATTGAAACCATTTTTTCATTATGTCATCTGAGTTCCAACACCGCGCCGTCCATTTTCTTTAAACGGGCGACATGGTTAGAGCTCCTCGTCTTCTAACTTGGACAGAATCTCGACCTTCCTTTTCTCAAGTTGATTGACTTTGGTTTTGCAACTGCGGATTTGAGATTTGACGGATCTTAACTCCGTTTCCAGTTTTTGCTTCGCAACCTATTTCTCGCCGTGCATTTGCTTGACCAAGGCTTCCACTTCCTCGCGTAGTAACCGCAGGTAAGGACTGCCGTGTATGTGGTTTTCGCGATATTGCAGATTGCCCGCACGAATTGCGGCAACGATCTCTTCTTGCGTCAAACCAAATTCTTGACGTGCCGTTTTGTCGCTGAGCGCTGCCCCTTTTGCATTCCAATTCGCCGCCATCACGATGACTCCTCATTTTGATTCATTGCCTTTGCCGGCCAGCAACCGATCGATCGACGCCAGCAGCAATTGCTCGCACGGCCCGGAGAATGCGTAACTCTGTTCGTAGCCGCCGCGATCGGTGTAGATCCGGTCGCCGCCGATGTAACTCATCCCGCAATCACCGTAGCCGGCGACAAGCACGAATGAATCCGGCTGCAATCGTTGAGCGGCAAGCTGATATTGCACGAACGGCTCACCCGGCAGGTGCAGCAATTGAACCGAGCCGATCGTCAGGCAACTCAACTCAACGGGACTCTTCGCCTTCACGCGTTCGATCCACGCGAGGTTGAACGCGGCCTTCAATTTCCCCTTGAAATTCGCTTTCGGATCGGCGAGCACGCGGCGATTGGCTTCTTCCATGAACGCCGGATCGCGCCGCGGTGGAAAGTGAACGGCAATCGTCTGCCAGCGGATCGGTGATGCGGCTGCGAGTTGGACGTCGGCGACGCTGCGCTTCATGGCGTCGTGAATGCGATTCGTGAGTGCCGTGCGCGCTTTGC
>CAUZVF010000633.1:0-4514 GCA_963582955.1 Planctomycetota bacterium | reverse complement strand
GAACCCGAACGCGCCGTGAACCGAAGCTGCCAGAGCCGCCGCAAGATCCGTATGAAGTCATCGCCAGCGATCTGGTGCAGCTCAGTCTGCGAGGCGAATCGATCTATCTGCGTGAGGAAGCAACCGCCGAGAAGTACGACATCAGCCGGTCCGCAATCCGTAACATTCTGCATCGACTGGCCGGCGAAGGGGTGCTCGATCACATCCCACGACGCGGCTGGCGTTTGCGTCCGTTTAGGCAGGACGACCTGCAGGCATTCATCGAAGTGCGTGAGGTGCTGGAACTGAAAGCGCTGGAGCTGGCTCGGCCGAAACTTGACGCCGGCGAATTGCAACGCATGCTCGACTTGAACGTGCCTCCGGCATCAGCGGGAACCTCATTCAGCGTGGATGAGTCTCTGCACGAATACCTGATCTCCACCGCCGGCAACGCGTACATCCGGGACTTCTTTGACCGTCAGGGGCGTTACTACCGGCTGTTGTTTGAGTGGGAAGATCATGATCGCGACGTTGCGATTGAGACAATGCGCCAGCACCACGAGATCCTGGCCGCATTGGTGAAGAAGAAATGGTCTGCGGCGAGGAAAGCGTTGTCGCATCACATCCTCGACAATCACCCGATTCTGAGTCAGGTCGAAGGTTTTCCGGGACGGGGAGAGTAACGCTTGTTTGAGATCGAGACCACAACATTCCAGCTTTATCCCAAACTTCACAAGGAACAAATCCCATGAGTAACTCATCGTCACGACGTACATTCTTGAAATCTGTTGGCCTCGCCACCTCCGCGTTTGGCTTGGGAGGCGCGGCACTCGCTCAGGAAAAGGATCCACCGACGATCGCAGGATTCGAGAAAGGGAAGACCGATCCGAATGCCTCGAAAAGGTGGAAACCCTTCTCCGATCGCAAGATTCGCGTCGGAATCGCCGGTTACGGCTTGTGCGCCTTCGGAGCGCACTTCGGCTTTCAGAAACATCCGAACGTCGAGGTGGTTGCGGTCACCGATCTAATCCCCTCGCGTTGCGCCGGGTTGGCGAAGGCCTGCGGCTGCAAGAAGACCTACCCGTCGTGTGAGGACATGCTCAGGGACGACAAGGTCGAGGCGGTGTTCATTGCCACCGATGCGCCAAGTCACGCTCGGTTGGCCGTTGCGGCGTTGGAACACGGTAAACACGTGGCTTCGGCAGTGCCGGCGGTCTACGGATCGCTTGAAGACGCTGACCGGTTGTTCGAGGCCGTAAAGAAAAGCGGACGGAAATACATGATGTTTGAGACGTCGTACTTCCACGCGGACCTGTACGCCTGGCATCAGCAGTACCGGGCGGGACTGCTGGGCAAGCTCATCTACTCCGAGGGAGAGTACTACCACTACTTTGGCTCTCCCCTGGGGGGATACAACCCGAAAACGAAGCAAGTGGACACCAACGGCTGGCGCAAGGGGCTGCCGCCCCAATGGTATCCGACCCACTCGAATGCTTACTACATCGGGGTGACGGGCGGGAGCTTCACCGAGGTGTTCTGCATGGGCATGCCCAGCATCGTGCCGCACCTGCAAGCGAAGAACAACGACTACAAGAACCCGTTCGGCTCCGAAATCGCTCTGTTCCGCACCAGCGAAGGCGGGATGTCGCGGATGGCGGTTTGCTGGGACCTGCCGTCGGGCCACGGCGAAAAGGGACGGATCTATGGAGAGAAAAACAGCAAGGGCAAGGTCAACACCAACAAGCCGCCCCTGCCGCCGGGCGTTCCCGCTGGGGGCCATGGTGGGGCGCACGGTTACCTCATGAGCGATTTTGTGGACGCCATTCTGCGGGATCGCAAGCCATGGGTGGACGTGGCACAGGCTTTGAACATGACGGTGGCCGGTATCGTGGCCCACCAGTCGGCCCTCAAGGACGGAGAACTTCTAAAGATTCCGCAATACAGGTTGTAAATATTAAGAGAATGCTGGCTGCCGGCCCTGGAGAAAACTCATGATTAAGCATTCATGCCGCAGCGCTGTCGCGATTGCGGCTTTCGCGTTCACGGTTTCGATGGCCGTTGGCATCGATGACGCTTTTGGGAGAGAAACCAAGCGACCGAATGTCGTTCTGATGATCGCCGACGACATGTCGTGGAAGGACTGGGGCGTCTACGGTAACAAGTTCGCGAAGACGCCTAACATTGACAAGGCGGCGAAGGAGGGGGTTAGGTTCACCAACGCATTTTGCGATTCTTCCGTGTGTCATCCGTCCCGGTCCGCTCTGTTGACCGGTCAGGACATCTGGCGACTGCGCGACGCGGCCGTGTTCGGCGGAACTCTGCACAATACGTTCAACACCTATCCAAAGATGCTGCGGGAAGCGGGCTACGAGGTCGCGCACAGCGGCAAGGGGTGGGGGCCGGGTTACACGGAAACGGGCGGGTGGAAGGTGCCTCCGACGGGAAAGATCGCCCGTCTACCTCAGCTTTTGACCGCAGGGGCGTGTGGTGAAAGGCCGTTCTGCTTCTGGTGGGGCACAACGTTGGGCCATCGCCCGTTCAACTATCGTCCCGATGACCGTTCCCTGGAAACGATCGAGGTGCCCCCCTATTTGCCGGACACGCGAACCGTGCGAGAAGACTTCGCGGGGTACTACCAAGAGGTCGAAGCCTTCGATGCGGAGGTCGGCAAGGTCATGAAAATGCTTGAGAAGGCAGGCCTCACTGAAGAGACCATCCTGATCATCACGTCCGATCACGGCATGCCATGGCCGCGGGGTAAAGGCAGTCTCTACGACATGGGGACACGGGTGCCGCTGATCGTCCGCTGGCCCAAGCGAATCAAATCCGGCCGGGTCGTGGACGATTTCGTAAACTTCATCGACCTCGCCCCAACGATCGTGGAATTGGCCGGTCTGCCCGCGAGCAAGCAGATGACAGGAAAGAGCCTGACGAAGATTCTCATGTCAGACCGAAGCGGTACGATCGAATCACGGCGAGACCGAACGCATTTTGCGCTCGAAGCCCATCATACCGCCGGACCCTACCAGGCTTGGCTCGGTTACATGTCCTGTCGTGCGATCCGTACGGATGAGCACCTCTACATCCGCAACTACCCGCGCAAAGGCCATCCCGGATGGAGGCCGCTGCAGGGCGGTCCGGCTGTCGCAATCATGCAAAAGGAAATGGCCGCGGACGAAACGGTAAGACGCAATTATCAGTTGTGCTTCGGACTCCGCCCCGATGAAGAGCTGTACGATCTCAAGGCCGACCCTTATCAAATGAAGAACCTGGCCGCTGATCCCCGATTCGCCGAGGTCAAGGCATCGTTGAAAAAGGACCTGGCGGATTACATGCGAACGACGACCGATCCCCGCGCCACGGGTCACGGCGAGGTCTTTGCGCGTTATCCCATTTGGGCGGGCGGGAGAACCCAGATGGGCGGTTTCAACCGTACAGGGCAGTTTGAATTGTTTGATAAATCGAAATACGCCCGCTGGATGAAAGAGAATTTTGCTGAGCCAGCCGACGAAACGACAAGGAAAAATGGGAATTGAATCATTTCCGCTGGCGGCGCTGGATTATCTGGCGATCGGTGGCTTCTTCGCGATGCTGTCGGTCGTGGGATATCTGGCCGGACGCGGGGAGCAGGCGGGCAGCACCGAGTATTTCCTGGCCGGGAAGAAACTCCCCTGGTACGTCGTCGGCGGGTCGTTCATCGCCTCGAATATCAGCAGCGAGCAGTTCATTGGAATGATCGGTTCGGCGGTCGTCTTCGGTGTCTGCGTCTCGATGCTGGAGTGGGGTAACGTCATTACGTTTACGCTGCTGATCTGGTTTTTCATTCCCTTCCTGTTGTCGGCCAAAGTCTTCACGACACCGGAGTATCTCGAACTCCGTTTCAACCCCACCATGCGACAGATCTTTGCCATCGTCACGGTCATCAGCAACGTGGTCGCTTTCCTGGCTGCGGTCCTTTACGGCGGCGCGCTGGCGCTTGAAAACCTGTTTGGCTGGGACCCCTGGTTCGCCGTCATCGCATTGGGAATCGTTGCCGGCATGTGGGCGATCTACGGAGGATTGTCGAGTGTGGCGTGGACCGATTTATTGACGGTCGTCGTAATGATCATGGGAGGCCTTACCATCACGGTACTTGGTCTTTCCGAACTGGCCGGCGATGACGGATCTCTGGTCGATGGTTTTCGTACGATGATCGAGCGGAATCAGGCGACCCAAGGCGCTTGGGCCGAGGCGGTGAACGTCAACACGAACAATCTCGCGGGCGGAGCTTCCGATTCGTACGATCGCCTTTCGCTCTTCCAGGGAGCTACGCATCCGGTCGTCCCCGCGATCAGTTTCCTGCCTTTTATCTTCTCGGTGAGCATCTGGTACAACGTGCTGAACCAGTTCATGATCCAGCGCGTGCTCGGCGCAAGGAGCGAATACGACGCTCGGATGGGGATTGTGTTTGCCGGGTGGATCAAGGTTTTCCTGCCACTGATCACCGTTCTGCCCGGGATGATTCTTTTCGCGCTGCATCCGGAGATTTTGCTGGG
>CAUZVF010000632.1:0-4517 GCA_963582955.1 Planctomycetota bacterium | reverse complement strand
AAGCTGACGCATGCCGCTCGCCAACACTGTGTATTTCGAGACTTTGGCGGAACCATTGTGCTCACAATTACTTCCGTCGAATTACCGAATGTTCATGAATAATCCGGGCTAGGGGATACCGGATGCAAGAAAACAGGTCCACGGCACGTTTCGCACTCTATTTTGGCGAACGCCCCCTGCGTGGTTGGTTTGCCACAACCAAAAAGATCAACTCTTGTTCTTGAAGCATGCGTGCAATTTGCGCGGATGCCGCATTGAAAGACTCTAATCGTCGCGAGAAACCTGCCGGATGATTTTGCGCAATTCCTGGACTTCCTTTCGTAAGTGCTGAACTTCTTCCCGCAATTCAGCGATGGCTTGTTCCATTTCTTCGGCCGGATGATGTTCGCCGTCTCTGTGTTCATGATCGTGCCGTTCACGGGCATGACGGAGTTCCCGTTGCATGTGTTTGGCTTTTTCCGCGAGTTCGTCGGCGAGATCCGGTTGTCCGGCGGCTGCGAGATTTTCCGCGGCGGCGAATAGGTGCTCGATGCGCTTTGCCATATGTTCCAATTCGCCATGTTCGCGCTCACGTCCACGCTCGCGCCGGTGCTCTGCGTGTTCACGATCTCCGCCGTGCTCTCGACGTTCGGCGTCATCCTGCTGAATATGTTCGGCATGCTTCGCAAGCTCTTTATATTGACGCTCGAGCTGCGCTCGTTTTTCGGGGTTCTCCGTTTGGCCCAATTGCCGTTCGATCTGTTGCAACCTTTCACGAAGCTCGGCCAATCTGCGTTCCGGGTTTCGAGCGTCCTCGTCGCGTTCCCGTTCGTCCCGTCGTCCTCGTTCTTCGCGTTCCGGGTCTTCATCACGGTCTCGGCGATCTCGGCGATCGCCGTCACGTTCACGCCGCTCCCCTCGGTCGCGATCACGGTCTCTCCGCGGTTCATCGTCGTCGTCACTGTCACGTCGTCGTTCGCGGTCGCCGTCTTCATCGCGATCTCGCCGCCGTTCACTGTCGTCGTCGCGTTCGGGGCGATCCCGGTCGCCATCGCGTTCTCGTTCTTCCGCACGTGGACGATCGCCATCGCGTTCCGGTTCTTCGTCGCGCGGACGGTCGCCCTTGCGTTCTTCCGCGGCATCGTCACGGTCATTTTCGACTTCTCGCGTTTCCGCGTCACCATCTTTCTTGGCGTCGTCGTCCCGCTGCTGCGCCCACGACAATCCAACGGCCGTGCCGGCGATGGCCACCAAAATCAGAAATGTAAATCCCAGTCGATACATTGCAGTTCCTCCAATTCTCTAAGAGACGAAACAGGCTGATTTTCAACAAAGAAACGAATTGACGCTAGAATTCTATTTTGCTCGTGCTTTCTGATGCCTTCCGCTTTTTTTCTGTTCTTCGATCAGTTTTCGCAGTTCGAGCAACAGCTTGTGAACATCCTCGTGGCCATCCTTAGTTTGCCGAATGACGAGCGATTGTGTGCGTTGGTACGGATGCACCGAGCCGCTGCCACCGACGACGTTCCAACTATCAGGTTGGACTTTCGTCCGAATCAATTCGACGATGTCGTCGAGACTATCCAGTGGATTGCCGGCAACCTGATCCGACAACAGGTCATCAACGGGATACGTCGCGATGACCAGTGGTCCTTTCGCGCGTAATTTGCTCGTAATCTTCAAAACTTCGTCTTCGATCACGGAAACCAGATTGAGTGGTTGCAGCATAATCTTCAACCCGGAACGTAGCGTTACGTCGCGAACTTCAAGGTTGATTGGTGTCTTGGGCGTGATTCCTTCTTCTTCAATACCCATGGCGTTAATGACAATGTTGATGTTGGAATTCTGGCCGATCTCTTTCAATGCATCTATCAGTGGCGTGTCTTGGAATTTCAGCGAAGTGGTTTTGTCTAATTCTCGTTCAATGCGTATCTCTTCGGCAATTCTCTTTGTGTCGTCTTTGCCATCGTTCGACAGTACATTCACGAGATAGATGAGCGGCTCTGTTTTCTTGCCTTCCAGCCAAACGGTCAATGTTGTCGATCCCCTCTTCAATCCGACGATGTTCAACTCCTGAGGACTGAACTGAATGATGTCGATGATTTTTGGGTCAGCTATTGCGATTCGCCGCATTGCTTTTTTCATCACCAACAACTGGCTGTGGCTGGAAAAAATATTGAACACGTCGTCAATCTTCGTCCGGACACCACGCCGGGCGAAACGGGCATTGAAATACATCTTTCTCACCGCCGCATTATCCGGAGCCAAACGAAACGCCTCGAGCGCGACGGCTTCCGCGAGTTCGAAGTCCTTGTCTTTCATCAATTGATGGAATCGTGCCGTCTTCAGTGCAATTGTCCGATCGATTGTCGACTGCCGGCTTCGCGACTGGGTTGCATAGGGATCAACTTGTTTCAACCGCCGTGGAGGAACAGCGACATTTTGTTGCCGGATCAACTCCTGCAACTGCCGAACTTCACGGCGCAGTTGTTGGACTTCCTGGCGCAGCCCGCTGACTCCGTGAATCATCTGCTGCATGGCGGGTGAAGCTGGCATCCGCCCGGTGCGTGGGCGCCGTTTCGGATCGATTCGTTGCGGACGTTTCTCACGCGCGGATCACCGTCGACCGGAACGCTCAATCTCGGTGGCTTCGTGCAGCATCTGACGTGCGATCTCGGGATGTCCCGCTTTCGAAAGACTCTCGGCCGCACGCCGCAGGTGTTGAACACGAGTCATTGTCGGCGCTGCCGCAGGCAGTTCATTCGTGTCGATGAAATCCCGTGGAGTCGTGATGCCATCCGTTCGCGATTGCGGTCGCTGTCTTTGCGGCAGGTTTCGCAGCGAAACACGGATAAACGAATCGTTAGCCGCCGCGGTAACCAGTTTGGCTTGCTCAGGCGTTACGAGCAGCGAGAGTGGATCGATGGCAAAAACACGAACAGCCTCTAAAACCGGTAAAACCGCCGGCGATCCAGTCAGTGTTCCATTCAAAATCGGTCCAGCCATCAGCCCCCGGTGAACGTCCACGATATCCCCGGGCCGAATCAGCCCTTCGCGCTCATCCTTCATTCGAAGTTGATAGCGTATCCGGACAACCCGCATTCCCTGGGGAATTCGCGGCTCCTCGTTTGTGAAAGCAGTTTCCGTATTCGCCTGAGTCGGCGCATCCGAGTTTGTCGGAACGTCGTCCGTCGCGAAAGTGATTGACCGGGCTAATGCCACGACACATACCATTGCAACACACATTTTTTCAAACACAGTGAAAACTCCTTTTTTCGGTCTGTGATGGGATTTCCATTCGGATATGTCACGAAGCGTAGGTCCGCTTCAGTAACTCACGCCGGTCTTGTAGTTGTTGCATTCGCTCGGATAATCGCCGAGCCAACACGCGCACTCTTCCGGGGAAATTTGAATTGTGCAGTAACTCGTTGAGTTCTTGCATCTCTCGCTCCAGCAGATCAAGTTCGTGCTCCAGTTGAGTCAGTTCGTCCTGCATCGTTTCTTGTTCGATCGCGGTTGATGTATTTTCTCGGCCGCTGACTTCAACAGTTGCCGATTCAGCAACTTCATCGCCATCAACGTTGCCGGCAAACAGAATGGTTCGCGGTCCCCATGCAACCAACGTACCCGCCGCGATGAAGCAGCTAACAACGGTCGCGAGACGTCGAAACCGTGTTGGCCACGGATCGCGACTCGATCGCCGTCCCACGAGTCGTTCGACTCGGCCCGTCAAATCCGACTTGGCTCCGCCGACCGCCAGAGTCGTCGCGCAGGGCGGCTCGTTCATTCGCCATTCCGCGACAACTGTCAGGCAGCGGGCCAATGTGAGAGCATTCACGCGGTTACCAACAGCCCAGTCGTCGCATTGGTATTCCGCCGCTCGCCGCCATTCACGACGGGCCAGAAAGTTCAATGGCTGAATCGCGAAGCACGTACACAACCAGCGGCCGAAAGTCAGCCAGATCGTATCTCCGCGGACCAAATGAGCCAGCTCGTGCGCCAAAACCGCCCGGATTTCGGCGCGAGTCAACCGTGCTTCCAATGTGTTGGGAACAACGATCCGCCAACGCAGGATTCCGCATGAGACTGGTTCGACATAATTCGGGGACTCCAGCAACGCCACTCGCCGCCGGATGTTGGCGCTTGTCAAAAGAGAATCAAGAGCCGATTTCGCAACACCCTCGGTCGCGACGATGCAATGATGCAAACGTCTGTGAAACAGCCAACTGTGCCAGAGCATCCGAAGCAGACTGACGACAAGAAGCAATGTCACCGTCAACGAAACCGGGAAGAGCATCCGCCGCAGAAATGGCTCGTCAGTCACAATGATCGAGCCCGCGGTTGCGGCGCTGATCCGCGAGCCAGCATCCTCATCGTCGACTGCACGGTTGTTGGAATTGTCTTCGACGGTCGCGTCGGCAATCCGCGGCTGTGACACGGTCCAATGCGCGAGTGCTTCGCCATCAAGTTCTTCACGGGGATCATGACTCGCGATCGTGTTCGCAATTTCGTCGGCCGCCGCTGTGAATTTCAATTCC
>CAUZVF010000631.1:0-4519 GCA_963582955.1 Planctomycetota bacterium | reverse complement strand
GCAATACCTCGGATTCGCACGCCAGCGACAGGAAACACGGCGGCATCTGTTGCTGGCAACGAGTTATCCGTCGATTCTGTTGATTTTCTCACTAATGATCGGCGTGCTCATGCTGAAATGGGTCGTTCTGCCAATGGCCGATCTCAGCGAAGGATTTGAATTGCGACTGCCTCCGATGTCGCGATCGATTGTGGCGTGCGCGACATTCGTCAACGATTCGGGAATTTGGGCAGTGTTGATTGCCGGCGCATCAATTCCGTTGCTGTGGATCGGCGGCGGGAAGATTGTCGGACGTCCCATGCGGCGGCGATTATTGAACGTCGTTCCGATCGTCGGAGCCATGTACCGATTTTCTTCGCTGGCACAATTCTGCCAATTGCTGGCGATCTTGGTCGATAACCGAGTCACTCTGCCAGAAGGATTGCGGCTCGCCGGGACGACAACGGGCGACGACAATCTGAAAGAGGGCAGTATGCTGTTGGCAACGGAAATCGAACGAGGAATGTCTTTGGCCGAGGCAACCGGTTCACTGCCTCATTTTCCGGCAACTCTGCAAAACTTGTTTCGCTGGCAAGAACAAGGCGATGCATTTCCCGACGCATTGCGTGCCGCCGGCGAAGTGTTTGCCGCGCGTGCCGGAATTCATTTGAGGTTTGCCACCGTCGTTGTCGAACCCGTCATCATTATCGGGACGGGAATAATGATTGGTGGCATCGTGCTGGCAACGTTTCATCCACTGGTCGTTCTCGTCAATACACTTACTTAAAGGAGGCAGTGGAATCACTGTCGAGTGAATGGAGATCTTTCACTTCATTATTAGAATCGCAGTCGTCGTCGTGCTGATCGGCGGCGTCATGATTGTGGCGTGCGCATCGGTATTGCGGCGTCGGGCTGACGATGCGCGACACTTCAGTTGGACAATTCTGATTGTGCTGGGTTGGATGGAAGCACTCATCGGTGTGCTTGCCTTTCACGTTGGCATCGTCTTGTTGCTTGGTGGGATCATCGAAAGATGGTTCGCATTCCGCGACAGTCAGATCGTGATAGCAGCGATGATCCTGGCTATGATGTGTGTGCCGTTTGGAATCTCGGTCATTCGCATCAGGCGGTTTCGCGGCCAACATGCGGATGCCGAGATTGCCGCTCGATTCGATCGAAAACTTCGACGCATTTACCTTCAAAGTTGTTTGATGGCCGTCGTGATCGGTGCATCGGCCACCGTGCCATTTCTCAACCAGCTCATCAGCGATTTCTTCCCGATGTTCGTTGCGCTAGCAATTGGTGGGCTCGTCGGTTTTGCTCTTGTTGTATCCGTCACGCGCTTCGCGAATAGACGTGCCAACGAAAGTGAGCTATTGTGGATTTTGGCGATCGCCGTGGAACGCAACATTCCGCTGCCGCGCGAAATCGAAATGTACGCCGAAACCATGAACCAGTTCGGCGGCAAGCGAAAACGGCGGCGGCTGATTCTGTTGGCCGAGGCGCTAAGAACCGGATACGGACTCGCGGCCGCTTTGAATAAGTTTCCCGGCCTCGTTCCTAAGTCAACAATCGTTGCCGCACGAATTGGTGAAGAGACCGGCACACTGGGATCAATGCTCCGTGAAGCCGCCATCCGGCAGACGTCGTCAATACAACGGTCGGCCCTGGGTCCGACGATCGGCGGATTCTTCATCTATTACGGCATCGTGTATTGTGCAGCACTGTTGTTGGTTACTTTTCCGATGATATTCATCGTTCCGAAACTCAAATCCATTTTTTATGACTTTGATACAGAATTGCCCGGCGTCACGTCGATGTTAATCGCCGTATTCGACAATTTCGCCGACTATTTTTATGTGTGGATTCCCATATTGATGTTACCGATCATTGTCGTTGCCGCGGGGCTGGGTATCCAATATCTCGGTTGGGACAACTTCACGGCCAAGTGGATGAAATTCGTCCCCAGAATTGAGACGCCGGCGATTCTTAGGTACATACGCCAGTTGGTGTTGAGCGAGTATCCGTTGCCACAAGGTTTTGGGATGATGGCTCAACATCACCTACGAATACATGTTCGCGAACGCATCAGCCGCGTGCAGGACGACATGTTGGTCGGAATTGATTGGGCGCAGTGCCTCCAAGAAGAAGGATTACTGAAGGAACACGAGCGGCAAACTTTGTCTTCCGCACAATCGGTCGGCAATTTGCCGTGGGCACTGGAATCCGTCGCCGCCAATGTCGAACGGAATTTGCGTTATCGGTTTGCCTGTTACTTTGAATGGCTGCGCCCGGCGGCTGTCCTCGGCGTTGCCGCCGTGGTTGCCTTTATTATGATCGGCCTGTTCATGCCGATTGTCAAATTGCTGAAAGACTTATCTTAGAAACAAATGAAGACGAATCAACGAATCCGATTTCAATTGTGTGACATCACATCGAGTACCGATCCAACACGTGCGGGCGTGGCGTCGACCGTAGTGCGCGGCCCACGGGGCACGGGATTTGTTTCTGTTCGACGCGATGCGCGGCGATCTGGGGCATCTCTGATCGAAATGATCGTCTCGTGTGTTCTTCTGGGAGCCGTCCTTGTCACCGCCGCACCGTTGATGGGCTGGGTCTCGGCAGAACGGCGCGCTGCCGATCAACGCCAATTTGCACTATTGCAGGCAACTAACCTGATGGAATCCATCGGACGCATGCCGTGGGATCAGATTTCCACCGAATCGCTCGGCAATCTGAGTCTCTCGGCGGAAACGACCCAATTCTTGAAGGCGGGCGAATTGACAGTGGAATTGCAGCAGCAGGAAGGGCCGCCGGTTTCGAAACGAGTCACCGTTCGAATCACTTGGAATGACCGGGCCGGCCAGCGGCTGTCACCGGCCGAGTTGTCAGCGTGGTTCTATCACACCGGAGCACGGCCACAATGAATCACCGCCGCGGAATGACCTTGATCGAAATGATGGTTGTGATCAGCACGATGGCTGTTGTCATGGCACTTTCGGGCGCGACAGTTTTCTACTTGATGCGCGCGGAAGGCAACGGAGCAACCGCGTTGACGGCCAGCACGTCGTTTGCCCGTCTGCAAAATACATTTCGGCGCGATATCCATGCCGCGACTTCCGCTCGGATCAACGAACGAGACAACGGCACCGAGTTTCTGGAACTGCGAATCGGCCAGTCCCAGTCAGTTGAATACCGCGTCGTGGGCGACCGAATTGTCCGTTACCTCGTTGTCGGTCAATCGGCGAAGTCGATCGAAGAATACAATGTTCCGAAAACCACCGTGCGATTCGAAGTATTGGGAGAAGGCCGTGATTCGATTGCCGTGATTCGCTGTGACCGGCAGCCATTTCTCGGACAGGAAACCAAGCTCAAGGACATTCCCAAACGTGAATTCCGCATCGAGGCATCGGTCGCCAGAGATTGGCGGTTCGAAAAGGTTTCTCAACAAAATTAGACAGATTCCAACTGAAACGACATCTGATGATTAAGACATTGAATCGGCAGCGAACGGGCAACCACCAACGGCGCGGAGTGCTGTTGTTGGTCGTGATGGTTTGCTTATTGTTGGTGTCAATGATTGGCGGTTCGTTGTTGAAGTTGGGCTTGGCACAACGCCGTCAGATGCGGCGTGAACAATCGCGGCAGCAGGCCATTTGGCTGGCGGAATCCGGAATCGAACGAGCCGTCGCGCGGCTAAGAACCGACTCGGAATACTCAGGCGAAGATTGGAAATTGGACGATTCCGATTCGATTCGTGGAAAACCGGCAGTCGTCAAGATTTCAGTCTTACGTGATGAATCGACGGGCAAAATCGCAATTTCAGTCGTTGCCGATTACCCACGAGATACTGACCAACGAGTTCGGATCAGCAAACAAGTCGAAGTCGGCCTTTGAACGACACAACAGCGTACTTCCCAAGCAATCGAACAACGTGAAACAGCCAAGTCACCAGGAGTATGAAGATGCCTCAAACCACCCCCAAAGCCGATAGCCTGCCAGTCGCTCGGCGCGCGGGTTTCACGCTCATTGAATTACTCGTCGTGATCGCAATCATCTCGATATTGGTTGCGTTACTATTACCGGCCGTTCAGCAAGCCCGTGAAGCCGCGCGACGGGCGATGTGTAAGAACAATCTGATGCAAATTGGAATTGCCATTCAGAATTACGAGATGGCTCACGAGGTGCTGCCGCCGGGAGTCTGCAATCCCAATGGGCCGATCAAATCACAGCCCAACGGCTACCACGTCAGTTGGATGGTACAATTGTTGCCATTTCTGGACCAAGTCAACGTTTACGATCACGTCGACTTTTCGGTTGGCGTTTACGATCCGAAGAACGCGGCGGTTCGTGCCCAAGAGCTCCGAGTCGTTTTATGCCCATCCAGCCGAGGTGGCTTAAACGGCGACGGCGTCAGTAGCAGCAGTTACGCCGGATGCCACCATGATTCTGAAGCACCGATTGACAAGGATAACAACGGTGTGTTTTTCTTGAACAGTTCCGTGGGATTCGCCGACATCTCGGACGGCAGCTCGAATAC
>CAUZVF010000630.1:0-4521 GCA_963582955.1 Planctomycetota bacterium | reverse complement strand
GTGTTGACTCCGTTTTGCGTGCTTTTACAACAAGCAATACGAATCTTCACCTCAACTTCGCGGAGCCTTTTCCACTTCTATCCCGACTCCCAAACATAAAATTCACTTTCGAGCCAACCACTAACTACGGTTTCTGCGAAGACCGTACGCACATGCTGGTACCGATTTTGGTGTTCAATGTGTTGATGTTCGTCGCCGCGGTTTTGTTGTATCGATCTCTCGCGGAATGGACGTCACTCTCTGGCGAACGTGCGACTTGGAAGATGGCGATGATGACTGGCGGCAGCGGGTTCTTGTGGGGCCGGATTCTAGTTTGGGGGTTGTCAGAAGTCGGCGAACATCTGGAACCACACAGTGAAACTTTGATTTGGTTTTCTTTTTGGTGGCCGTCGGTCACGGCGATTATCCTTTTGATTGGCCCCGGCATTTTGCTTCGATTCGCGCAGAACCGATTCGCGTGGCTGGGCTCGTCGTTTTCCATGTTCAACCGCATGGGAGCGATCTTCGCGGTTATTACGCTGGGAAGTGCCACCTATTTGGCCCAGTGTGCCATGTACTTATTGGGCTGGTCGGCATGGTCGATGATTCCACCATTGCTCGTCAGTGCCGTGGCAGCAGCACTGGTCGTGGGCCGTGCGCTCGACGACACCGACCCCGTGCCTTTCGAACGCGGCATCGGCGCCGCTTTGTTGACATTGATGATTGGTCCGGCATTTAGCTGCTCGTATCCAGCGTTGCTGTGGATTGTTCTTTTTCCAATCGTCGCCGTGGCGATGGCGGGATTTCGTGAGGCGAAGCAAACTCAACCGGTGCGGTCGGCCGATCCTGCTCCGTTGTTGGAAGCGGATGCCGAATCCGCTCCGACGACCGTCGCCGAATTGATCAAGTTAGCGTACTCTCCACCTTTTCACGAAACGAGTACTTTCAAGCAACTTGTGATACACCTAGATCCTTGGTTCGAAGGGAAAACGGTCGCGTTGGGAGTCGTCGGCGATGCCGGAATTGGAAAATCCGCAACGCTGCGTGCGGTCGAAGAACGATGCCGGGCGAGAATTCCCAATGTTGCCGTTTTGCGGGGATCGTGCCAAGAACCTCAGGCGGGAGCCAGTCCCGAGCCGTACCAACCATTTGCCGAAGCGATCGCCGACCACTTTGCCGTCAACCCGTTGGCTCCGCAAGCCAACCAGATGGCAGGCATCGACGATGCTCTTGGCGGAATGTTTGACTCGGTCGTACCATTTTCCGACATTCTGTTTCCGCCAAGTGGACAAGGAGCATCGGGATCGAAAAAGGAGTTACTGACTGCGATCGCGGCCATGTTTCGAAAGCTGGTTGGTAAGCAACCGGTGTTGCTGATTATCGACGACGTTCATTGGATGGATCCGGCATCGACGGAGCTGGCTGAGTTTTTGCTGGAAGAATTCCCGGCCGGCGAGAATTATCCGTTTGCAGTCTTGTTGGCCAGCCGTGAAACCGGCAGCCCCGCCAGCCACGCCGAACTCGTCATGCTTGACGCTCTGACTCAGGACGATTTGCGATCAGTTCTTGTGAAGGGGCTTGGGATGCAGCCCGCCACGGCCGACGAACTTCTGGCAGCAATTGGTGATCACAACGACAATCTGCACTGGTTGTTTCAGATCGTCATCCAACTGTCTCAAAAGGAATTGTTTGCCTGGAAAGATGGCGGATTCACATTGGCCGACCGGACCATCAAAATTAGCGACCACATGCCTGATGACATTCGACAGTCGCTGAAGGCAATCATCGACGAAAACCCCCAATACCGACGCATCCTGGAGTGCGCCGCGTGCATCGGCCCGGAATTCACGGTCGAAGTTCTGAGTCATGCGATGAGCATGTCGCGTCTGGAATTAATTCAACTTCTGGACGAAATTGAAGAGAACACGGGACTTGTTCACGATCTGCGGCAAAAGGACGACACGTTCGCATTCCGTTCCGCGTTCATGTTGGAAGTGATTCGGCAGATTCTCGAGGTGAGCGCTGAAGGACCCAGTTCGCCGGCTCCGCAGCGAATTCGCGAATACCATTCTCAATTGGCCGACGCCTGGGAACAGACTGTTGCGGACCCGAATGTTGTGGTCTATCGGTTGGCCAACCATTATTATGCGGCCGGGGTACGTCACGCGCAGAAGGCTTTGAGCACCATCCTGACGGCGGCGAAGACGGCCAGCGCGCAATTTCAGCACGATTTAGCCCGCAAATATGTCGCGATGGCGAAGGAATGCAGCGCACTTGCGCAATCATCCGAATTCGATCTTGATCGGGAACTGTTGTTGATCGAATGCCATGCCGCACATGTGGAGGGCAAGAACCGTGTCGAAATGGGGCAACGTGCGTCTGATTTTCTTGACGAGCGTTCCGATGCCGATATCGATGTCTTCATTGCAACCGCCCAAGCCTGGTACGACGCCGGCATCGACACCCGTGACCAACAGTACTTTGCCAATTGCGTCGAAGTCGCCGAGAAGATCGTTGAGACATTTGATGACGGGCTCGCCAAGGCTGAAGGGCACCATTTTTGTGGAATCGGTTTGCCGGTCGCGCAACGCGACGAGCGGCGGCAGCATCTGGAAACCGCCGTTGAACTTGTCGATGCCTACGAGCCGAAGACGATCGAGGCGTTGAGTCTTGAGGCCAGGCTCGCGAACTCGCTAGCCGAGCAATTGAGCTATGGCAGCGATGACGACCGCACTCGGGCGCGTGAACTCTATGAAATGAGCATCGCGTTGAAGAGCCGTGAAGAGATCCGCGACGTCGAAGGGTTGGCATTCGCGCACGGCGGATTGGGACGGCTTGCGTTTTTCGCCAAGGAACCGAAATTCGACCTGGCTCGGACACATTTCGCCGAGGATTTGAAGTATTCCGAAAAAATCGGTAGCGTGACGGGCCAGACAAAAATGCACAGTTTGCTGGGAGCGTGTGACTTACGACAAAACGGCTCGAACGGTCAGAAAGGATACACTTCGGCATACGATCATTATCGGGCCGCGCGCGATCTGGCTATTGAACGCGTCGACGTCATCTTCGCGCTGGCTGGTTTTATCGAGTCGTGTGCGGGTCTCGAAAAGACCGCGGAATTGAATCGTTCCGGCGATGCGTTGGTGGAAATCATTCAAACGGCTCTCGAAACGCTGCCCGAAGAAGATCAAAGGGAGCATCCCGTTTGGGCAATTCCACGAATCTGCCTCGCCAACGTTCAGTCAGCCGTTCGCAATAGCGATTACGTATCCGATCAAGAGTGGCATCAATGGCTTGTTGAATTGACTGAGAATAATACTGTTATGGCACAGCCATGTTAGAAGTGGTTTCATAACGTGGTTGTCGCCTTTCGCTCCGCGAAAGTAGCGCTACTTTCGTGGAGCGAAAGGCGACTTTGGGTGCGGCTTTGCCGCGTCAGGAACGGTTGGCAACAATGAATCCGCTTGTCTCCCGCGATCGAATCAAGTTTCGATTTGTCGAGCCTGGACCAACGGCGCCGGCTGATGTCGGTTCCAATGACGAAATCTGGCTCGACGTTGGCAACGCTCTGCGGACGGGCGTCATCGACCATCACCAAATTGCTTCCGAAACCGATTGCTCGACGGGTCTAGTGCCGCGGCATCAGAAGCTCGTTTCCGACGCCGTCAATTCTGAAGGTGACGCGGATGTCGTTATCGTTTTGCATCAACATCCCGATCTCGATTGCCTGGGCGCGGCCTACTTGGCAACTCACATCTTGACTACCGGCAAGTTGCCCGCGGGTACACAAAAGCTCGTCGATTATGTGGCCCGAGTCGACCAGGGTTATCTGACAATGACGGTCAGAAATCCCTACACACTCTACCCGGCCTATTCACGGCTTTTGGAAAAAGCACACAAATGCGAATGTGTGACATGTGATCAAGAACGATGGAGTTCCTGCATGGCCGACGGATTCACCGTCATCGACTATGTGCTGCAACAAAGCATTGAACAGCAATGCGAACTTTTGGAGATCGACGCCTACAATTGCCCTGCCTTGTTTACCGACGTCGATCGGAAATCGTTGCTTGACGACGAACATCTCTATGAAGCCAAGCTCGCCGATCCGGCGACCGTGGCCCGATCCGGAATTCTGACGCTTCCGACTCAACTCGGCGAAACCGTGGATGCCGAAACTCTATTGGTGCGAGATGTTCAGGGAATCGGAGACGCCGATTCGTGCGTGTTCTTCAAAGTCTGGGCTCGCAGTGACGAGCACCACGCACCAACTCACAAAGGATTTTGTGCCCTATCCGTGTTTATGCCGGAAACAACCACCACCAACCGCCGGTGCATCATTTCGGTTCGTCCCGAAGACGGCGTCAACCTGAGCGGCTTGGGTGCTCGCTTGGATCGCGAAGAGTCGAACAAGCGAATCAGCGTCAATGGCGTCGACGACCGCACCATCAACGCAGAAGACGGCTCTCGGCTGCCATCCCGCCCAGGCTACGAAAATGCGGATCCCTGGTACGACGGACGTGGTCACGGATACACAATCGT
>CAUZVF010000629.1:0-4522 GCA_963582955.1 Planctomycetota bacterium | reverse complement strand
GTAACTTTGGTAGCCCGTTGCTGAACACGATCTTGGGAGATGCCGTTTATGCAACGGTTTTGTTCGGAAGTTACGCATTTGCCGAACGATGTTTGCCCACACTGCAACTGCAGGCCGAACACGTGCTGACTCCAGCCGATTGACATGTCGGACCACCGCATCGTCTCGCTCCTTCCCAGTGCGACCGAAATCGTCTGTGCAATCGGTTGTGAGAACCAGCTTGTCGGTCGCTCGCACGAATGTGACTTTCCACCAACCGTCGGGCACATTCCTGTTTGTTCGGAACCGGTGATCGACGTCGACGGAACCAGCCGCGAGATCGACGAGCGAGTCAAGCAGTCACTGAAGGACGCATTGTCCATCTACAGGGTCGACAGCGAGAAGCTGCGCGAGCTTCAGCCAACGTTGATCATCACTCAGACTCAGTGCGAGGTCTGCGCCGTCAGCCTTTCAGACGTCGAGGCCGCTGTTTGTCAAATCGTCGATTCAAAACCCGAGATCCTCGCGCTACAGCCGAACGGATTGAACGATGTGTTTGAAGAGATTATCTGCATCGGCGAATCGCTTGCCGTGCGTGAACGGGCTGAAATGGTTGCTGGTGAAATGTCAGGCCGGCTGGCATCGATCAATGCACGTTTGGAAATGCAAAACGTCGAATTGCGTCCGACGATCGCTTGTATCGAGTGGATTGATCCGTTGATGGCTGCGGGTAACTGGGTTCCCGAGCTTGTCGAGATGGCTGGTGGAACCAATCTGTTTGGCGATCCCGGCCAACACTCGCCGTGGATGACGTGGGACGATCTGTTCGCGAGCGATCCCGACGTCATCGCCGTCATGCCCTGCGGTTTCGATATCGAACGTACTCGATCGGAAATGCCGGCTCTGACGGAATTGCCCGAATGGCCATCACTCCGCGCGGTCACCAACGGCCGCGTCTTCCTGACAGACGGCAATCAATACTTCAACCGGCCAGGTCCCAGGCTGGTGGATTCCGCCCAAATCCTGGCTGAGATCCTCCACCCAGACTTGTTTCCGGCAAAGCTTGAAGGAATCGGCTGGCAAAAACTTTGAGAGAATTCGCCATGCTCTTGCTGCCTGACATGATACGTCGTCAGTCATCGACCAGAGCTTGGAAACTGTTCTTTCGCTGGCTGAAAGCAATTTCCGCTAGAGTGCTCACCGACACGCTTTGCGAGGCCGTATTTTGGCCCTGATCGTGGTAAAGCGATTTCCAGCGGCTCCGCCGCACACCTTGCCTGAACGGCAAGATGTGGTACCCAACTGATTTTCAGGAACTAATTCGTTCCCACTTTCTTAATTGATTCTTGCGCGGAGCCTTAGTCTGAGAATTCTTAGTTTTTTTGAAGAATTCGTCGCCGCAGCCAACGTGGCCAGCGGCAGGGGTTCTGTGCGACAGAATTCCACAACGGCACGGAACAACCTCCTTCGGTCGGTGCCCCCGTTCCCTGCAGCATTGCACGCGTCGGCTCTGCGATGGTGGCGAACAAAGAAGCGTGCCGATAGGATGAAGGCCCGCATCCATTTTCGTGTATCCACCAAGTCTTGTTTAACGGTAAGCCGCAGGCGATTGCGTTGCGGCGTGTGATTCCGTTTCCGCCGTCGCCTGCGGCTTACCGTTAAACAACAAGAAGAACAATCAAGAAGAGTCTTGTGCGAAGTGTTTCCAGAATTGCCGTCACCGTTGTGATCGCAACGGTTTCCGTTTCCGCGTTCGCGGCTGAGATCGTCACGATTGCCGGGACGGGAACACGCGCTCGATCGGGTGACGGAGGGCCGGCGGTGAAAGCTGACGTCGGAGAACCCTACGGGTTGTCACACGGTCCCGACGGTGCGCTCTACGTTTGCGAGATCGCCACGCATGTGATCCGGCGGATTGATGAAAAGACGGGAACAATCTCGACGGTCGCCGGAAGCGGCAAGAAGGGATATTCCGGCGACGGCGGCCCTGCAACGAAAGCCTCGTTGAACCAACCGTATGAGGTTCGTTTCGACTCGTCCGGGAATATGTTTTTCGTCGAGATGAAAAACAATCTGGTACGGCGGGTCGATCATAAGACCGGCATTATTTCGACCGTTGCCGGAACCGGCAGACGCGGCTTCTCGGGCGGCGGCGGGCCGGCGACAGAGGCGACTCTGAGTGTTCCGCATTCCATCGCTCTGGATAGCAACGACAATCTCTACATCTGCGACATCGGCAACCATCGCGTCCGGAAAGTCGATCCGAAGACCGGAATCATCACAACTTTTGGCGGCACTGGCGAACGCAAACCGACTCCCGACGGAGCTCCACTCGACGGAACGCCGTTGAACGGCCCGCGGGCGTTGGATTCTGATGGTCGCGGCAGTTTGTTTCTCGCACTACGAGAAGGCAATGCCGTCTATCGGATCGATCTGAAAACGAAAACGTTGCACCATTTGGCGGGGACCGGAAAAAAAGGATACGCCGGCCACGGCCGTGATGCGAAGCAAGCAACATTGTCGGGGCCCAAGGGAATCGCCATCGCAACGAATGGAGATGTCTATCTGGCCGACACCGAAAGCCACACCATCCGAGTGATTCGCAAGAAGAACGGAATCATCGAAACGGTTGTCGGTGACGGCAAGAAAGGCGACGGCCGCGACGGCAATCCGCTGAAATGCCGTTTGGCCCGGCCGCATGGAGTTTTCGTTGCGAATGATGGAAACGTTTATATTGGAGACAGTGAAACGTACCGTGTCCGAAAACTAATTATTGATTGACGAATCACGGAGATAACAAATGCGAACTGCCCAAGAATCGCTCGAACAATTAGTGTCGCCTTTCGCTCCGCGAAAGGGCGCATCTTTCGCGGAGCGAAAGGCGACTATAAGGCAACGGTTCATCGAACGGTCCCTAGCGACCAGTTTGATTCTATTCACAACATGTTGCCTTGCCGGTGACAAGATCGAATGGACCCGCATTCAACTCGACGCGGCGTTTCGTGCCGAGGGCGTGACGGCGTTCGATGTCAATAAAGACGGACGCAACGACGTAGTCGCCGGCGACGTCTGGTACGAAGCTCCCGAGGCAAAGCTGACGTCCAAATCAACCTCATGGAAAATGCGATGGATTCGTCCGAAAAAGAAATTCGTCGCGGGAGTTGGCTACAGCGACACGTTCGCCAACTTCGCATACGACATCAATCGCGACGGATGGACGGATTTGATTTATGTCAGTTTTCCCGGCAAGGAATTCTATTGGCTCGAAAATCCAAAGAACAACGAAGGCGAGTGGAAGCAACACGTCATCTGGCACAGCATCTGTAACGAGTCACCGGACTTCGCTGACCTGGATGGTGACGGAGTGCCCGAACTGCTATTCGGTTCGCAGCCGGAAGCCCAGATGGGAATCGTGAAGATTCCGTCTGCGGAGATGGTCACGAAGAAATGGTCCTTCCAGCCGATCAGCCGCCCCGGCGATCCCATGAAGAACGGGACGTTCAGGTACTATCACGGACTGGGCAACGGAGACGTCAACAACGACGGCCGCACCGACGTCCTGATCATGCACGGTTGGTGGGAAGCTCCTGAATCGAAGAGTTCTGATCCCTGGGAATTTCATCCATATCTGTTATCGAAGGACGGAAATGCCCCGCTGCGAGGCTGTGACATCCACGTCTACGATCTCGATCTAGACGGCGACAACGACTTGATCACCAGTTCCGCGCATGCCCACGGAGTCTGGTGGTTCGAGAATGTCGGATCAAACAACGAGCCGAAATTCGAATACCGTTTGATCGACGAACACTATTCGCAAACTCATGCGATGGAATTAGTCGACGTCAACAATGATGGAACAAAAGACATTGTGACCGGTAAGCGATTCTTCGCCCACAACGGCAGCGATCCCGGCGGAAAGGACGAAGTCGTCATGTTCTGGTACGAGATCAAACGCAGCAAAGGCCAGCCACCAAAGTTCATCCCCCACGAGATCGCGGCGGGAAAAGACACCGGAGTCGGCACGCAATTTCAAGCAACCGACTTCAACGGCGATGGCCGCGTCGACATCGTTCTGTCCAATAAAAAGGGCGTCAATCTCTTGCTTCAGAAATAATGGAGACTCTTATGAGACGTCAATCGCTTTACAACGTGCCGACCAAAGTAGCCGGAGTCGCAAGACCTTGTCTTTACCCACATTTCGAGGGCAAGAGATTTGGAAAATCGGTTGTTTAACGCCCAGCCGAAGGCGCCGGCTCACGAATAGACGTGCTTTCCAGTAGCCGGCGTACCAACGTGCCGTCGGTGCCAGGCTGGGCGTTAAACGAAATGATATCTACGTCACTGATAAGAAACGCGAGATTCTCATGAGACATAAATTGCTGTGTTTACTCATTGTGTTCGTAACTACGACAACGTTGTTGGCCGCCGACACGCCGAAAGCACCAAGTCCAACACACGCCAATGTGTCCTATGGACCGGATACGATGAATGTGCTGGATTTCTATCAAGCTAAGGGCAACGGACCACGCCCGCTGTTGGTCTA
>CAUZVF010000628.1:0-4525 GCA_963582955.1 Planctomycetota bacterium | reverse complement strand
GCGGAACAGGGCGTTGATGGAGTTTTTCGCATCCCGGCAGACTTCGACCTACAAGGCTGCGGTCACAATCTCGGGCTATTCGCGTATGTTAGCCATGTCCTGCGAGATCTCCGCCAGGACCTAGTCACTGGTGAGAGAGGGCTAGTCTATCTAGCCGGCGACGACATGGCGACGCACCGCGTGACTGAGGCAACGCTGCTAGAAGACCTAGGACGGGAACGTGCTAGCCCAGCCCTTAAAGCGTTAGTCAAGGACTTAGCGGGAAGGGCAGACTCATGGCGCTGTGCGGGTGAAGCACAACTTACGTCCCTGGAGGGTCAACTGCCTGCCGACCGAATGTTTGTGTTGCGGTTGATTATCCGGCTCTACATGGCAACACTGGAAAAGATCGCAGCGTGCGATTTTGATCCCATGACCGAACACCACCTTTTAACCAACGCCGACAAAGAGCGGCTCGCGCTGACGGTTGCGGCCGAGACCGGTGCGGCCGGAATCTAAGTCTACGGCAAACATTGATGCGAGATCTCATCGCCGCTGCCTTCGCCGTACTGCTGCTCGTCACCGCAGTGAGCCTCGGCTCAACACTCCACATGTTTCGTAAAACCCGTCAGGCGCAACGCCGGCGTGAGCACCAGCACGGCCGCCGTGTTGTCGCTGAACTTCCGTCCGGCACCGACATGATTCTCTTCAGCGAAGATGACAATGCCTTTTTTTACCGCGATGCAACGATCGGCAAACGGCGCATCACGGCTGTACGCGTACTGATTAACGGATCCCCGATCGCAGCCTACGAATCTAAACGGTTTCAATCGTCGCTGAAGGCAATGCCAACTGCCTTCAAGGATCGTTCTAAGGACATCACGCACGATCGATGGGACGTAGCCATCGAGACAATCGATGAGACGACGCTTGTAGAATGCGGCGCAATCCGAGAACGGATTTCTCAAGAGCTAGCCCGACGAATTTTCGATTGTGTGAAGTTGGATCTTGTGGAGCAGGATGACGCAACCGGGTCCGTTTAAACGATTACCACTCGATCTCTTGCATCTTCGCACGCGTGTTCACGGCCCGGGCGAGCATAAAGAGCAGGTCGGACAGTCGGTTAATGTAGACCCGTACCGCTCGCTCAACAACATCGGCTCCCAATGCAATAATCCGGCGCTCTACTCTGCGACATACGGAGCGCGCCAAGTGCAGCGCTGCCGCAGCCGGCGTGCCGCCTGGAAGAATAAATTTCCGCATCTCAGGCAACTCTTCGTCGAAACGATCAATCCACGACTCCAGCTGTTCCACGGCTCGACCATCCAAATCGACCTTCGTAATCCGCTCGGCGATCCGGCGTCGCGGGTCGGCCAATCGAGCGCCAATAGCAAAAAGGTCGCGCTGCACATGCGTGATGATCTCAATCAGGTCTGGATCAGTCAGATGGGGGAGCACCAGCCCAAGTACTGCGTCCAACTCGTCAACCTCACCGCAGGCCTCAATCCGCGGATCGGATTTCGACAGACGGGTACCATCAAAAAGACCGGTCTCTCCGTCGTCGCCGGTACGGGTGTAAATCGACACCAAGCAATTATAGTGCCATCGTTGGTGCATCGACCGGCCACCGAAAACGATGACCAGTGAGCGTAGGCTGTCACATCTGGCCTTGCCAGCGCCAGTAGACCGACAGAGGTTCCGACGTCGGCTCCTCACATGGTACTGGAAACATGGCCGCGACCTACCCTGGCGTCGAACGCGCGATCCGTATCGCATTCTCGTATCGGAGATCATGTTGCAGCAGACGCAAGTCGATCGAGTGATGCCGAAGTATAAGGAGTGGCTCAAGAAATATCCGACGCTTAAGGCGCTCGCGACGGCAAGACCCCGTGACGTGGTCCGCGCTTGGTATCCACTCGGATATAACATTCGGCCAAGGCGGTTACACGCTATCGCGCGGGAATCAGTGCTGCGGTACGGAGGTGCCCTGCCCGACGACGAGACGACGCTCCGATCTTTCAAAGGGATAGGTGCATACACAGCCGGCGCAATCCTAAGTTTCGCCTTCGGCCGCCGGGAGGCGATTCTTGACACTAACGTGGCGCGCGTACTGTACCGGGTCTTTGTCGGTACAGGTGAACTGCGTACCCAAGCATTGCAGCGCCATCTCTGGAGCCTGTCTAGGGTGCTGTTGCCTCGTCGACACGTGTTCGATTTCAACCAGGGGCTCATGGATTTTGGCGCAACCGTGTGTACGGCGCGACGGCCTCGATGCCGTTCCTGTCCCTTGGCCACCGCTTGTCGTACCGGGCCGATCGACAGTCGTCCAGCGGGACTACGCAAGAAATGAGTAGCGCAACCCTTGTTGTGGTAGCGGCAGTTGTTGAACAACGTGACTGCTTTCTGATGACGCAACGTGCCGCGGGCGATCATCTAGCGGGATGTTGGGAGTTTCCTGGAGGCAAACTGGAATCCGGAGAGTCACTCACAGATGCGCTGCGACGGGAAATGCGGGAGGAGCTCGACGTTGAGGTTGAGATTGGTAAGAAAATCGATTGCGTCGAACACGCCTATCCCGATAGAACCGTATGTCTACACTTCTATCGCTGCCAACTAAAGGGAAAACCACGTCCGATGCTGAATCAGCGGATCCGTTGGGTCAAGCGACGCGAACTGGCCACACTGGAGTTTCCACTTGCCGACAAAGCATTAATGGTTAGGCTGACAAAGGCAGGAACGGAAGTGCCGTAACCTCGGCGGCGACCCGACTCTCACCGTCCGCTACATCGACACGTGTACCTGGCGCCGTGTACGCACGCTGAACATATGCTAAGGCGATCTGTCGGGCGAGTCGCGGCGACAGGACCGTGCTCGTCACCCGGCCAATTGTTTCATGGCCGTCGTAGACAGACTCGCCCGACGTGGGTTCCGTCGAGAGGTCCTGTGAGAATATCAGGCCGACTAGACGTCGTGCGACACGCCCCTTGCCGCGATGCAGGATTCGAATGATGACCTCCTGACCGACATAGCAACCCTTCGTTTCACTGATGGCGCGTGCCTCAATACCGGCCTCAAGCGGGATCGTGTCCTGGTCCATATCGATCCCGAACCGAGGTGTGCCGGCCTCCACACGGAGCGCTTCCACTGCGCCAGCATTCCCCCACTCAAGACCTAAAACCTCAAGCTGCTCATTTATTTGCCCGGCGTAAGCACTTGAAACACCGAGGTCGATGCCAGGAACACCCAACTCATCGTTACTCACGGCTAGCACCGGCTTTCCGTTGAGAACCCACCATCCGTTGTCATGACCTTGATAGGCCGTTAGCGCCTTCGTTCCCGACAGGGTTCGCTCCGGCTTCAAGATTTGCTCCAGGCAAGCCACCGCACCTGGCCCACGGACACCAGCCCAATACCAGGCTGAAGACTCATCCTTGACCTGGACATCCTCAGAAAATACCAGCATCGAGAACCGAGAGGTTAGCGCGTCAGACTGCGCAGAATCGACGTCCAGCAGTATCCGATCTCCGAGATTGAGAACCCTCATATCGGCGATCATGCGTCCCTGCGGCGTGAGGTAGACAGCGTAACAACCTGTGCCGGCCGTCAGCCCCGAGATGTCGTTCGTGAGAAGCCCCTGCAAGTACGATGCGCAATCGCTGCCCTTTAACATTATCGCGCCCCGATCACTGAGACTCACGAGCCCAGCCGTTTCACGGAGCTTGTCGTAGGACCGGATTAGCGTCGCGTTGACCATGTAACCAACCAGTTCGCACACACAGGATGGTATGCTGGAAAGCGATGCGTGCGCCGGTCTATTGTACCGTCGCCTTCTTGGCGACGGCAATGTGCTCACTCACGGCTGCTACACAGTCAAGTCCCAGACCAACTCCTGGTCAGTCTACGTTTAATATCTTTTTTCAGCGCGCTCTCGTAGGAACCGAGGAGATCCGGGTGGAGGAGACCGAGTCAGGCTGGACAATTCACTCAACGGGCCGTGTGTCGGGTCCACTCGACCTAACCATTCGGCAGTTTGAGATTCGTTACGACGATTCGTGGCGGCCGGAGGCCCTGTTCATCGATGCCACGCTTGCCGGTGAGCCTTACAGAGTGCAGACAACATTCACAGAAACCAGTGCGACGAGCGATATCTTCGAGGGTGGCGAGACCCGTAGCAAAGTAGACGCTTTGTCAGCCGGTACTATCGTCCTCCCAACGAACTTTTTCGCGTCGTACGAAGCCCTCGCGACACGCCTATCAGTAACCGAGGTTGGTACAGTTATTCCTGCCTACATCGCACCACAAGCCGAGATTACCATCCGATTAAACCGAACGACTGAGCAACGGATCACCACAAGCGCCGGCACGATCGAAGCGCAGCGACATCATGTGACCTTTCTCAACAGTCGTAATCCCTTTGATGCCGAAATTTGGTCCGATGCTGACCGTCGATTGCTACGTATCAGCATGCCGACGATCGGCCTCGACATTGCGAGGCAGGAAATCGTCTCGCTATCAGCACGGCAGGAAACCGTACGGAATGAAGGGG
>CAUZVF010000627.1:0-4525 GCA_963582955.1 Planctomycetota bacterium | reverse complement strand
CTCTTCGATTCTTTGCGTTGTTAGAGTTTTGCGTACGGCGCGCGAACTTTGACTGTTTGCAGTGCAACGGCCTTGTCACACCAATCGAGCTTCCGCATCCCGCCATTGCTCGACATGCCGATTCACTCCCAACCGATTTCCTACTTTTCACAATAATCTCGCATCATGATGAACCTGCTGACGATATTGCTGCTGCTTACCGGACAAGTTTCAACGGATGGCGAATTGCCAGGCGATCCCAAAGAAGCAGCAAAGAAAGCTGCTGACGGCGACCAACCGGATTCAGAGAAAGCCGAGGGCGATGCCAAAACGGACGAAGGTGATTCCGGCATTGACGAAGAAGAAGAGTCAGAATCGGAAGCGCCTCCCGGAGCGTCATTCTGGGAATCCGGCGCGATCGGTTTGTTGCTCAAAGGCGGGGCGTTCATGTGGCCGATTCTGTTATTGGGAATCGTGGCGTCGGGCGTCATCATCGAACGCTACCGCAGTCTGAAAATGCTCAGAACCGACACCGGCGCAGTCCGAGGAAAGGTGACCGAGTTGCTGGAAGACGACCGTGTCGAGGAAGCTCTGAAACTGTGCGACCGAGAACAAGGACCGGTACCGGCGATTCTCTCGGCCGGATTACGAAAATTCCTCGTGCTCCGCCGGCTGAATTACGATCCCGCCAAGATCGAAGAACAGGTCGTCAAGGCGATGGACGATTACGGAGTTCACGTCGTCGCGGCGTTGGAACGGCATCTGCCGGTTCTGGCCACGGTGTCCAGTGTCGCTCCGATGCTGGGATTCCTGGGTACGGTCGCCGGCATGATCACGTCGTTCGAAGACATCCAAAACATGGCCGGTGAAACTGACATCGTCACGGCCGCCGCCATCGGAATCAGCCAAGCTCTGTTGACAACGTGCTTTGGCCTGATCGTCGGCATTCCCGTGTTTATGGCGTTCAATTATTACAGCAGCATCATTAACCGGTTCGTGCTGGATGTCGAAGAATCGGCAACGGAATTGATCGAAACCGTGACGCTGCACATGGCGATGGAGAATCGAGTAAACGAGGAAGAGGAAGACGAGGAAAACTTGTAAATGAACACGCAGAAATTGTCGTTGCACGGCATTCGACGCGGAACACATCCTTCGAACTAAAATCATGCGAATACGACGCGGAGCATCGAAATTACTGATCGAACCGCCGGCGACGGCGACGGGGGATATTGCGTTTAATCTGATCGTGTTTTTTCTGGTGTGTGCCTCGGTCCAACCTGACAGTGGCCGCAAGCAATTACTGCCCAAAGCGGAAGAAACCGAGCAGAAGGAACAGAAAAACGAAAACGTCGAAGTCCTGCTGACTCGACAGGCCGTCTCGATCAATGGAAATTTTCTGACGTTGGCACAGTTTGACCGCAAGATCAAATCGGTTCTCGCCGGAAAACCTCGGCCGGAAGACAAGGTCGTTGTCGTCAAGAGCCGTAAAGATGTTGCGTACAATCATTGGATCGACATTACATCACGGATCGAGGATGCCGGCGGGATTATCACGTTACAATTAGAAGAAGAACGCGAGGTCCAGCTACCGAATTAGTTGAATAATCGTTTAACCAACGCAGCCTTCGGCGGGAACCAAAACATTTTCTTGCCCATCTCGAACGGGGCCAGAATATGGAGTGGTAAGAATATACACACGCAAATGCGCGCAAGAAAACAAGAAATCACGGACTAGTAGAACGATGTCCACAAACAACAAAACCTAGAAGAACTGATGCAGATCAAACGACGAACAATGCGAGCCGATGTGCCGAGCATGGCGATGGGTGACATTGCGTTTAATCTGCTGATCTTCTTCGTCATTCTCGCGCGTGTTCAGGACGACAGTCATCTGAAATGGAATCCGGCAACGGCGCCGAATCTCGAAGCGTCCGGGCATTCGCGAGTCAGCGTGTTAATCGACATCGACGGAGACCTGTACCTGAATGGCCAGCAGGTCGGTGTGTCGCAGTTGGCTCCGGCAATCGAGGAAATGTTGGGCAACAAACAGCACGGCGAACGGATCGTCCTGCTGAAGGTCCACAACGAAACGGTGGCGCAACGGTTCGAACCGGTCATCGAAGCCATCAGCGAGGCCGGAGGTGATCTGGTACACATCGTGGAAGATAGGCGAAAATGATGTAGCGCTGTCAGCGATCAGCAGTCAGCGAACTCAATCAATTTAAGCAGGCGAGCGGCATGCGTCAGCTTGCCGGTGGGCTCACGCCTCACCGCTCGCCCGATGCAGTGGTTTAAGAATTGGAAACGACTATGAAACGAACACGAAATCAGATGTCGGAAAATGAAGTGTCCTCGGTCGGCATCGCGGAAGAAATGAGCCGGCTGAAATCGGATACGACCGCATCAATTGACGAGGTGCGCGAGTTCATGGGTAAGATGCAGGGCCGGAGTGCTCAGGAAGCGATCGGTCTCGTCGCCGAAAGTGGGCTCGTTAGCGGAATCGTCCAGTCAACGATCGGATTCGCCGTCGTGCTCCTGGTGTTTACGGCGCTTCCTTATTGGTTTGCGTCGGACGATCCCGTTCCTCAAACCGCTGCGGCGAAAGCGGCCGAACAGCCCACAGCGGCTGCTGACACTCAGACGGCGGCCACCACGGACACGGGCGCATCGACCGCGACACCCGATGTCGAAAAGGCGGCGAGTGCGATGGGGATCGATGAAACAAAAAATGCCAAACCCGATGAGAATCCGATGGAGAAAAAGCTGAACAACTTGCTAGACGGTGTCGATTGAGTATGAATTCGAACGCGACTTATCCAAACCGGTTGCCGTTGATCACAACGGTTTACGCGGCCCTCTGGGCTCTGTTCCTGGCCGACTGGATGTGGTTGCAGTTTTTGAATTGGACTTTGGCAATCGGCAACTTTGCTCTGAATCCCATCTATTGGATTGTCTTCGTTGGTTGTCTGCCGTTGTGCTGGATCTGGGCAAGATGGACTCGCCAGCCGCTCCAACAGGATATTGTGACCACGGCGGTTGTTTATTCGGTCATCTATGTTTTCCTATGGCAATTCTCGGTCTTCGCGTGCGACCAGTTGGTGTGGGACACCGTCCGCACGTGGCTGGCTCGATGTGGGACCGCCGGGCTGTTTCTGATCGGGCTGGCCTGGGCCATTTGGTACATCGATCTGGCCGCGTTCGGTATCGAATTAAAAAAGCAAGAGGAAAATAAAGAGCGAACAACATCCGGGACAATCCACGAAGATTTGAACGAAGAAGAGCGGTTATCCAACCCGCTGGACCTGACGGCGTGGTTCTACCACATCACGTTTTTTGATTGGTCGTTGTTGTTTGCGTTGGGCATCATCGCCTTCTTTGGCGTTGTCAATTTCGGAATGCTGCGCGGCGTCCGTTCTTCAGTCTTGCTTTCGATGATTTGTGTCGCAGCGATTCCAGCCGTATTGTTAATTTGGCGGGCACAACGCCTCTATTCCGACCGGAAACTGCGGAACGCCGCACCAGCTCAACGCAAACTGAACCAATCGCTGACCACGATTTGCAGCTATTCATTCGCGTTCACGTTGGCATTTCTGCTATTCACGCAAATCGGCGGCTGCCGCGAGTTGTACGAAATGCCGGCCGGCGGCGGCGAGCAGCAGACGATCGCCCAGACGGTCAAGATCCAGAAAATCATCAAGAAGAAATATGTCGTCAACCCATTCAGTGCGATCCTGTTCCAGGTGCCCCCGATTGACGAAGTCAAACTGCAATTACAGGAAATCACCAAACATCAATACGCGGTCGGATACGGTGAGGGTACGGGAGCCGGGTATGCCGGCGGGACAAAGCGCGGCAAGGTGCGGTTTATCCGGCTGGAATACACGGGCGGCGACTGGAATCAGGACTTCGGCATTGGCGCCGATTTGAACATGCTGATCGAATACGGTGTCCGCACCAACCAAAAAGTCGCCAAACGGACCGAGTCGCGGACCGTCGGGCAGTTGAAGAATTTTCCGATCGGAAAGAGTCCTCCTGTCGTGTATCTGACCGGCCAAAGAAGTATTATCATGTCGAAAAACGAAATCAAGATCTTGCGTGAATACATCACCGAGAAGCACGGCATGATTTTCGGAGACAACGGCGGTAGCCGGCATTTCCACAATCAGTTCGTGTCGATGATGCGGCAGGTGCTGCCAAACGTGCGGCCGGTGGCAGTCCCGTTGGATGATCTGATTCATCGCGTGCCCTATCAGATTCCGTTTTTGCCCTACGTGGCCCCTCACGGAGGCAAAGAAGCACTCGGTTGGAAGGTCGATGGCCGCTGGGTTTGTTATTATCATCCTGGAGACATCGGCGACGCTTGGACCGACGACCATTCAGGCGTGAAGCCGGAGATCTACGAATTCTGTTATCAGTTAGGTGTCAACGTCATCAATTACGGTCATGCGGAGTACAGTAAATGGCTGCAAGCAAGAATGAAAAAGTAACTGTCGGTCTTCAGAGTCTTCTGATCACCGCATTGATTATGGCGTTCTCGGTGCAA
>CAUZVF010000626.1:0-4533 GCA_963582955.1 Planctomycetota bacterium | reverse complement strand
ATGAGCTGTCGCCGAGTCGGCCGATGGAAAGTTGCTCTGTTCCGCAAACTCGTGTGCGTCCGCGATCAACTGTTTGACTTCTTGGTCGATCGCGTCGAGTTCCGGCTCGGTTACGGTTTCATCATCCAAGGCAGCCTTTCGCAACCGCTTGATGGGACAGCGAGCTTTCCATTCCTCAACGTCCTCGCGAGTTCGATAGGTGAAGTCGCCCATGCCCTCGGCATGAGCGCGAGTGCGATACGTCTTGCACTCGATCAAAGTAGCGCCGTCGCCGTTGCGTGCCCGCGCAACAGCCTCGCCCGCCACTCGAAATACTTCCAAGGCATCGTTTCCGTCAACTTCAAAACCCGGGATTCCGTAATTTTCGGCGCGTCGTCCCACATCGGGGATTCCGCTGGAATAGTGGAAAGCCACTTCGGTGGCGAATTGATTGTTCTCACAAACAAACAACACTGGTAGATTCCAGACGCTGGCCATGTTCAGACCTTCGTGAAACGCTCCGTTGTTGACGGCTCCGTCACCAAAGAACGCGACCGCCACTTGATCGGTTTTGAGAATCTTGAAGCTGTAGCCGCCGCCGCAGGCCTGCAAGATGCAGGGACCGACGATTCCGCTGGTTCCCATCATGCCGATTTCCGGCTTGAACAGATGCATGCTGCCACCTCGCCCGTGAGAGCATCCCGTCTCGCGGCCGTAGAGTTCGGCGATGAGTTCCCGTGGTTCCAGACCCTTGGCTAGCGCGTGGCCGTGTCCGCGGTGAGTGCTGAAGACGACGTCGTCATTTCGCAAATGGCCGCACACAGCCGACGCGATGGCCTCTTCGCCGATATAGGTGTGACAGGCTCCATGAACGAGACCGCGTTGGTGTGAGCGGGCTAACTGTTCTTCGCATTGCCGGATCGTCTGCATCTTTCGATACAGTGATAACAATGTTGTCTTGGAAATCGTGGAATCGACGTTGATGGACATCGTTTTGATTGGCCTTATTCTTGAAATTGCTCGCTCCCGACCGACCCACCAGCGTTCATCGCCAGGTTGCCGCCGTCCATGGGAATCAATGCGCCGGTGATCCAAGATGACGCATCCGACGCGAGAAACACAGCCAATCCCTTGATGTCGTTGGGCTGTCCCAACCGACCGCGCGGGATGCCGCTCAGGAAACGGTCCTCAAGTTGCGGGTCTGACTCGATGCGTGCTTTCAAACTGGGATTCAACACTTGAGCCGGCAGAATCGCGTTGACCCGGACACCACGACCGCTCCATTCGGTGCTCAATTCCCTCGTCATCTGCACGACGGCCCCCATCCCCATGCTGTAGGCGATATGACCGCGGCCCATCGCCGTCGTGCTGGCCAGCGAGCCGATATTGACGATGCTGCCTTTCTTGGCTGCCAGCATGCGTCGGCCTGCTTCCTGGCAACAGCAAAATCGCCCAAACACAAGATTCCGCCATGTCCATTCGACCTCATCGAGTGAGATTTCTTCCGGCCGTTTGCGGATCGCTTCGCCCGCGACATTTCCCATGAAATCGATGCGGCCAAATTCGTTGTCGAGCTGTTTGAACGTCTCACGGATTTGATCAGGCTTGGAAATGTCGCAGTTGACGGGAACGACCCGCCGGCCCAGAGTTTCGATTTCGGACGCGGTTGCCTGCATGCCTTCGTCGTCGATGTCGAGCAGCATCAAGTTGGCTCCCGCTTCGGCGAGCGCGATCGACATCGCCTTCCCCAACCCGCTGGCAGCCCCCGACACGACCGCAACGCGGCCGGACATGTCAAACATTGATTCTGTCATAAGTTCTCCGATGTTGAGTAGTCAGCTTTCAGCGATCAGCCGTCAGCTTTACGAACTGGATGTCTCAAGAGCCGATCGCCGATAGCTGACCGCTGACCGCTGAAAGCTACTCCCAAATCATCATCGCATCCTCGAACATCGCCGTCAAATCCTCGGCCTCGGCAGGTTTAGGTGAGAGCTTTGTAACGCGATGTTGCGGCAATGTGCCTTCGACGAGAGCCGGAATGTCTCCGTCGGCATACCCAACGGCGTTCAAACCGTTCGGCATGTTCAACGCGCGCATGAAGTGGATGATTCGATTCACCAGAACTTCGCCTGCGTCTTCGGGTGTCGCGTCGCTCGTGTCGGCTCCCAAAGCGGCCGCAGCTTGCAGGTGGCGCACGGGGCACGCCGAGGCGGTGAATCGGAACACTGCTGGCGCATTCAAAATGACCGAAATCCCGTGCGGAACCAGAGGGTGATCGACGTCGTAACCGCCGGGTTGGAAGCTCTTGACCATCCCAGCAACGGGATACGACATCCCGTGCGGCAGGTGGACTCCGGCGTTGCCGAATCCGATTCCCGCAATTGCCGCGGCTAATAACATATTGGCGCGAGCCTCGTCGTCACACGTGTCGGCGACCGCACGCGGTAAGAACTCGGCCATCAATTCCAAAGCGCGAATCGACCAGATGTCGCTGATCGGATTGCAGCCTTGGTAAGCTGGACGTTCCAGAGGCCGAGCCGGCATTGGCCGATCGGTAAATGGCATCGCCGTGTAAGATTCGAGGGCGTGGCTGAGAACATCCAATCCCGTCGACGCAGCCACGGCTGCCGGCATGGTCTTTGTGTTGTCGGAATCGACGATTCCCAATGTCGGTTTCAGAAATCGATGAGCGATACCGGTTTTTGCCTTCTTCTCGACAAAGTCGAAGATGGCGACACCCGTTGTTTCGCTGCCGGTGCCGGCTGTCGTGGGAATGGCAATCAGAGTCTTCAACGGACCGGGGCACGGCAGTCCCTTGCCCATCGGTGCGTTCACGTAGTCCAAGAAATCAGCCGGATAAGTCGAATACAAATTCGCAGCCTTGGCGGTATCGATCGTACTGCCACCACCAACCGCCACGATCGAATCGAATTGTCCATCGGTCGCAAATTTGGCTGCTGCCTGAAAGCTGGCATCGGTCGGCTCGACGATGACTTGGTCGAAGACTTCGTAATCGATGTTGTTCTTCTTCAGCGACTCGAACACGGTTTCGCCGGTTGCGAGCGGGACCAGTTTCGGATCGATGACAACCATCGTCCGTTTGACGCGCATATCGGCGAGATCCATTCCAACTTCACGCGTCACTCCCTGTCCGAACCGAATGTTCGAGGCCGCCATTTGAAACGCCGTGTCTTTTTGCATTTGGTGTCGTCCTAGCTCGGCCGAATGCCCTAATCAAAGTCGCCTTTCGCTCGGCGAAAATAGCGCTACTTTCGCGGAGCGACAGGCGACAGAAAGATGCGCGCACCATACACGCATAACTCAATGAAAAACTCTAACAATACAACTACACTTCGAGAATGTTTGCGAGTCAACAAGACTCACAAAGATGGAAAACCAAACGGCAATGATGTCGCGAATGTTCTAGTAACCATAGAACAACAGCCGTCTGTCGGCGAGTGTCTCGCGCGAACCGCGCCGGTTTCACTCGGTCGCTCCCGGACAAGCGGGCTGGATCCCCAACGGTCGTCTCAAGACTTCGAGACAGAACGAAGGGCGCGCATGGATCCGCAATCGAAACGTGTGGCGAAATCGCTGGCCGCGTTTTTCTCACGATGATTTGAATCAACACGACTGGTGGATTTCGGCATCATTCCGGGCATCGCAGCGTCGCGGCACAGCCGACGCCGCACTGCGCAATCTCCGTTCAATCATCGACTTACGTCGCCGGTTTTTTGTGTTTCGATGGAACACCGCGAGTGCGGCATGTTTGTCGCTGACTTCTTCTGCGAGATCGTCTCATCTCGCGCCGTGGACCTCGGTTTCAAATCAGAGACTTTCTGAACGTACGACACACGGTACTGAGAAACGGTATTTCGAAAACGAATGCACCTCGCGGCATCATCGTCCGCGAAAAATATCAATCACGATTTGACGTCAACGGAGTTCTTACATGCCACACGAAGCAAAACAAACCTACCTTCTCTTTCGTCATCTCTTTCGTCATCCAAGTTGGAAAGTATCGATGCTCGCCATCGTCACTATCGCGGTGACTGGGGTCGGGCTGTCGTTTGTTTCCGTGCTTCCGACAGAAGCCGCCGGAGGCAGGCTCGGTACACCGCGTCCGAACGCCAATCCCGAGGAAGAAGTAGACGACACGAAGGTCGTGCCGTTTTCCGCGGAGTTGGAAGGCGATCAAGTCGTGCCTCCAGTCGCCAGTGGAGCGATTGGCGACGCAACGCTGAGACTGAACATGGACAACAACACGTACTCGCTTCGATTGCAATTGGAAGGCATCAAGCTGTTGGACGTGCTGGCAATTCACCTGCATCTTGGCGCGGCCGGAAAAAATGGGCCAGTGATTCACTCATTTGATTTGGCCAATCTGAAGGAAAGCGAGCTGCCGGAGGTCAACCTGGAAATCGACGACAAGCGACTTGGCAAGCCGCGGACCATACCGAAGACAATTGGAAAGCCGAGAAGTGTCGTCGTGAATCCCGACGGAACGACGACACAGCGCGGCGGTGTGGCTCCGCCGGATGCCGCGGTCGATCC
>CAUZVF010000625.1:0-4533 GCA_963582955.1 Planctomycetota bacterium | reverse complement strand
TCAAAGGGTGCGTCAATGCGCGACCAAGGATTGACTGTTTCGGGCAGTGCGAGGATTGAACCTCGCCGTAGGTTTCTTACGTTGTGTGCGCAGTTGCTGGCGATGTGTCTGATCGTTTCTTCGTTCGGCAGCGTGTCGCCGGTCGTGGCGGCGGACGCACATGGTGCAGACGCTGTGGAAGACGACGAATCGCGCGACCATAGTTCGGGTGGACCGCTCGGCCCCGAACCAGACTTGGCGTTGTGGTCACTCGTGACCTTCCTGGTTTTTTTAGCCGTACTCAGGAAGTTCGCGTGGACTCCGTTGATCGACGGGCTCGACAAGCGGGAAGCCAACTTGCGGGAGGAACTGGCGGAGGCCCAGGCCGCTCGTGACAAGGCGGTGACGGCACTCCGTGAACGCGAAGCGGAACTCGAAAAGGTTCAGGACGAAGTCCGTGAAATCCTGGCTGAAGCCCGGCGTGACGCGGACCACACGAAGAATGAAATTGTCACGGCTGCTCAAAAAGAGGCTCAGGCGACGGAGGACCGGGCGAGACAAGACATTCAACTTGCAAGCCAGCAAGCGTCGAAAGAATTGTTCGATGGAGCCGCGGCGATGGTGGCGGCGGCGACGGAACATGTTCTCGGCCGCTCGCTGAATGATGATGACCAGAGCCGTTTGATTGATGAAGCATTGGCTCAAGTTTCCGGGTAATCGACATGGCTGATCAGGAAATTCAAACTCGCGTGAAGAGTGTGCTGGAAGATCCCAGCGCGCAGCAGGTCTCGCGTGTTTACGCCAATGCGTTCCTGGATGCGGCTGCTGCGGCGGGGGTCGACAATCCGCTCGAGGAATTGGCGTCGTTCATCGACGATGTGTTGTCAGCATTTCCCGAATTCGAACAGTTGTTGTTGTCGGGCATTGTCAATCGCGACGAAAAACTGGGGCTCATCAAACGGGTTGTCGGGCCGAACGGCTCGGAATTCTTCGCCAACTTTCTGCGTGTGCTGGCTCAACACGACCGTTTGGAATTGTTGGATTTGATCTTGTCCGAAAGCCGGACATTGCACGACGAGCGAACCGGCAAAAAACGCGTTCAAGTTAAGAGTGCCGTGCCGCTGTCCGACGATGCCATTCAAAAAATACACAATCACTTAAACGAAACGTTTCCATTTGAACCAATCATTGAATCCGAAGTCGATGCGTCGTTGTTGGGCGGATTGGTTATTCGGGTTGACGATCAAGTTTACGACAGTTCGCTGCGGACCCGCATGAAACAATTGCAGGCCACGCTGCGTGAGAGAGGTGTCCATGAAATTCAAAGCGGACGAGATCGCTTCAGTCATCCAGAAGGAGATTGAAGACTTCAGCGGTCAAATCGAGACCAGCGAAGTCGGTCGCGTGTTGGAAGTCGGTGACGGCATTGCCCGTTGCTATGGCCTTTCGAACGCGATGGCGAGCGAGATGGTTGAATTTGAAAACGGGATCAACGGCCTCGTCTTCAACCTCGAAGAAAACTCCGTCGGTATCATCATCCTGGGTGACTACCTGGGGATTACCGAGGGCGAAGAGGTCAAAAGCACCGGGCAGTTGTTGTCGGTTCCCGTCGGCGAAGCCCTGTTTGGCCGCATCGTCGATCCGCTCGGCAACCCGCTGGACGGCAAAGGCCCCGTCATGGCGGAAGAACGCCGTCCGCTGGAAACCATCGCGCCGGGAATCGCTGGACGGCAGCCGGTCAAGCAACCGCTGCAAACCGGGATCAAACCGATCGACTCGATGACGCCCATCGGCCGCGGCCAGCGTGAACTGATTATCGGAGACAGAAAAACCGGCAAAACGGCAATTGCCATCGACACGATCCTGAATCAAAAGGGCGGCGACGTCATTTGCATCTACGTGGGATGCGGCCAGCGATCGGCGAACATCGCCGCAGTCGTCAATGTTCTGGAAGAAGCCGGCGCGATGGATTACACCATCGTCGTGTCGGCGTCGGCCAGTGACCCGGCTCCGTTGCAATACATTGCTCCGTATGCCGGAGCCGCCATTGCCGAACACTTCATGTATCAGGGCAAGCACACGCTGATTGTTTACGACGACTTGTCGAAACAGGCGGTGGCCTATCGCCAACTTTCATTATTGATGCGGCGTCCGCCAGGTCGCGAAGCGTTTCCCGGTGACGTTTTCTATTGCCATAGCCGGTTGCTGGAACGATCGGTCAAACTCAGTGACGAGTTGGGTGGCGGGTCGATGACGGCGCTTCCCATTATCGAAACGCTGGAAGGCGAAGTTTCCGCCTACATTCCCACCAATGTCATTTCGATTACCGACGGCCAGATTTATCTGGATCCCGATTTGTTCTTCGCGGGTGTTCGTCCCGCTATCAACGTCGGCATCAGTGTGTCGCGGGTGGGCGGCAACGCGCAGAATAAAGCCATGAAGAAGATCGCCGGCAGCCTGCGGTTGGACTTGGCGGCGTTCCGTGAATTGGAAGCATTCGCACAACTTGGTACGGAACTCGACAAAGCCACGCAAGCTCAGCTTGATCGTGGTTACCGCATGGTCGAAATCCTGAAGCAACGGCAGTTCGAACCGCTGCATGTGGCCGATCAAGTCATCAGCATTTACGCCGGAGCCAACGGGTACTTCGACGACGTTTCAGCCGCAAACACGCAAGACTGCGAAAAGCAAATGTTGTTGTTCATGCGAGAGCAGAAGTCGGAAGTTCGCGACCAACTGATCGAACTGGCCGAATTGACCGACAAAATGGCCGACTCGCTGAAAGCAGCATTGGACGAATTCAAGAAACAATACGAAGAACCAGGATCTTAACCTTTGTCGCCTTTCGCTCCGCGAAAGTAGCGCTACTTTCGCGGAGCGAAAGGCGACGATGTAAAACACACTTGAGAATCACAAATGGCCAAAGCGCGTGCCATCATCAAGCGGCTGAAAGCCGTCAAGAACATCCGCAAGATCACTCGCACGATGGAGTTGATCGCGACGGCCCGGTTCAAGAAAGCCATGGACCGGGCGACGGAAGCGGCTGCCTACACACGCAAGATCGCTGAAATCGTCGGCGATCTGTCAGGGACGAATCTGGCAATCTCTCACCCGTTGTTGCAGGCGCCCGAAGAGGAAAAAAACTGCGTGCTGCTGGTGCTGACATCGAACCGCGGACTGTGCGGCGGCTACAACTCAGGAGTTCTGCGGCAGGCGATCAGCCGAATCAAGGAAGCGAAACAGCAAGATCAAAACGTTGACGTCGAAGTCTCGGGCAAACGCGGCATTTCGTTTCTCAAGTTTCAGGGCCAGGAATTCGCCAAGACATTCACGCACTTCGAGGACAAGCCGACATTCGACGAGGTCGACGAGCTAGCGTCTCTGTACATCGACCTCTACGTCAGCGGAAAGTTGGATCGGCTGGACGTCGCCTACACGCAATTCGAATCGTCCTCACGACAGACAGCCGTGTTGGAGACATTGCTGCCGATTAGTCAGCTCGATTCGGGCACAGGCGACGAAACGAAGACATCCATCGACTATGAATTTCTGCCGTCGGCTCAAGAGATATTGGAAGAGATCGTGCCAACCGCGTTCAAGGCCCGATTATTCAAGTGTTTTCTGGACGCGGCGGTCAGTGAGCAGATATTCCGCATGGTCGCCATGAAGGGCGCCACCGAAAACGCGAGCGAAATGATTGACGATCTGTCGATGCTCTACAACCGGGCACGTCAAACTCAGATTACATCCGAACTCAGTGAAATCATCGGCGGCGCAGCCGCATTGGAGTAAAAGCGATCAGCAATCAGCGGTCAGCAATCAGCCGTTTTGCTGAAAGCCGAACGCTAACCGCTAATAACCGGAGACATTCGATGGCAACAGCAACCGCACAGAACGTTGGGCACGTCACGCAGATTATCGGTTCGACTTTCGACGCCGAGTATCCAGAAGATAAGTTGCCCGCAATCTACAACGCCTTAAAGATCGAGACGACTGTTAAGGGTCTCGACATCAAGGTGACGGGTGAAGTCCAACAGCACCTTGGCGGCGGCCGCATCCGTTGTGTCGCCCTGGGTTCGACCGACGGCATGGTCCGCGGCATGGAAGTCGCCGATACCGGCGCACCACTTTCGGTTCCCGTTGGAAAAGAAACTCTGGGCCGCGTATTCAATCTGCTCGGCGAAGAGATCGACGGGCGTGGAAAGATTGATGCCAAGGAGTTCTGGCCGATTCACCGGAAAGCTCCGCCGTTGGACGAACTCAGTTCGAAGACCGAGGTGTTCGAGACGGGTATCAAAGTCGTTGACCTGCTGACTCCGTTTGTGCGTGGCGGCAAAGCGGGACTTTTCGGCGGTGCCGGATTGGGCAAGACCGTGATTCTGACTGAGTTGATCGCCCGAATCGCGAGTTCTCACGGTGGCTATTCGTTCTTCGCCGGCGTGGGCGAACGAACTCGTGAAGGCAACGACCTGTGGTTGGAAATGCAGGAAACCAAAATCGGCGATACCGGCCGTTCGGTGATCGAACAGACCACGATGGTCTTCGGCCAGATGA
>CAUZVF010000624.1:0-4535 GCA_963582955.1 Planctomycetota bacterium | reverse complement strand
TCCAATGAATTCCGTCGGCTGAATGTGCCAATCCGGCGGCCATCCCAACAGCGTCGTATGCCGCCTTGAAACGATGTTTGGGATCTGTTTCGTGCGGATCGATCATCACCGAAAGATTGAAATCGCCGGCAAACGGAATGCCGTCGACGAGCGACCGTTTGTCGAAATGGATACCATCCTTTGATTCCGCGTAACCATAGCCTTTGTTTTCGTGGAGCCGATACCACAGCTTGAAACGACCGTCATCGTGCAGCACCGTTCCATAGAACCGACCATCAACGAAGACGGGTTTGCCGTCATTCTGTTTCTTGACAGTGCCCAGTATACGTTCAAGATTGCTGACACGGCTGACGACGAAATTATCGACGAAGAGTTGTTTGCGCTCGCCAACTTCGATGGGTGTTTTGCGAATCAGTTTGTCGTCCGCGAAAAGCGGACCGATCGCAAGCGTCAGCAATAGGATTGCGACAAGAGAATTATGAGGGCGCATCGATGACTCCGAATCTCATGTTGATTATTCGTCGAGACTATACCGTGTGTGAGGCAGAAAAACTCGCGGTTGAACAACGTAGACGAGTCGTCACCAAAATGTCGCGTGGCATTCTGCCCCGTATCCGACAACTGACAAACGCCGGGGACCATCCATGCGACATCATGTAAACAATCTCCCCGCACATGCCGCAGTTACTTGATGTTGAGACAGTTACACGGCGGTTGGGGCTTCTTCGTCGTCTTCGTCGGGCGGTGCAATCGGGATGGTCGCGTCAATTCCCAGAGCACATAAACCCGCGAACAAGAACGATCCGGCACACACCCAGAACATAGCCTTCCAGCTCACCGCGAACACGACGGCCAGCAGGATGGGTGAAACGGTCGCTCCCAGATTGCCCCACATGTTGCCCCAGCCGAGGACCGATCCGACATAGCGGCCGCCGACGTCCTGGCAGTAGGCCCATCCGGACGCTGTTCCCAGATCGGTCGAAAACGCCACAACGGATAGCGCCGCCGTCACGGCCCATGGACTGTCGAGAACGGGACACAACAGAAACGCGATGACGCCGATGAATCGAGAGAACGACCAGGGAATACGCCGCCCCCACTTCAGGCCAACCCGGCTGACCAGAAAATCCGTCAGGAAGCCGCCGCCGAGCATTCCAAACCAACCAACGAACAACGGTATGCTGGCCATGATTCCGCGTTGAAGAATCGGAACGCTGTGCTCTTCGAGAAGATAACGCGGGAACCACGTCACTAGAAAGACCCATCCGATATTTGTGCCAACCTGACCAAAGCAATTCAGCCACATACTGCGACTTGTCAGCAATCGTCGCCAGGGAACTTTGCCGGCACGTCCATGCGGTCCCGGAGCATTCGCCGGACGGCCGGATAGGATCAATTCCTGTTCAGCGTGATTACATTTGGAATGTTCGTCGGGCCGGTTGCGAATCGTGACCCAGAAAATTCCGGCAACAAACAATCCCACAAATCCATAGGTGAACATGACCGGTCGCCAGCCGTCGACGTAAACTTTTCCGATTTCGTCGGGAAAACAGCCTTCCAAAAGCAGCCGATTGAATCGCTGATTCTCGGTTTCCGTCAGCTTTTCGGCGGCGTTGGCGCGTTTCATGAACTTGATGGCGACACGGTCAAGGCTCTTGAGGCCGTCGAAGACTTCGGGCTCGTAAAACTCGGGGTTACGAACGATTTTGTTCAATGCATCGACCAGACGTTGCCGATCGATGTCCGACAACGGAATTTGAATCTCAGCGGCTTGCTGTGTCTTTTCCCAGGCAGCGACCCATCGCCACTGATCTTGAAGGTCTTTCGATTCGCTCAGAAGTTTCTTTCGATCGGCAAACAGCGGGCGGCATTCAGCGGCCACCGCGCTAATGCGTCGATGCAATCCCTGCGACATTTGCTCGTTGACGCGATTCAACTCTGCCGAAAGAGGCTCACCGTCTTCCGGTCGCAGCCGAATGCATAGGCCGGCCCCGTCCACCAGCGATTCGTTGCTCAACAGCGATGGATCCGTGGTTGGTGAAACCGCGATGGGCACGAATAATACGATCAAAACCGCAGTCAAGACGGGCGCGATTGCGCCCCCCAGTCGGCCTCCGAATGCAATGCAGCTACTGGCCTTTCCACGACTGCGAAACGGGATCCATTTGCTGAGAATATTGGCACTTGTCGGATACGCTCCCGCCTGGCCAACGCCCATTGCAGCCCGCATCAAGATCAACATTACGAATGAAGCCGCAAGCCCCAACAATCCGGTAAACAACGACCACGCAAGGATATAGACAGCAAGCATCATGCGTGGACCAAACCGGTCACTGAGCCAACCCGATGGCACTTGGCACAAAGCGTACGTCAAAAAGAATGCACTGAACAACAAGCCCACTTCGAATGTTGACAGGCCGAGATCCTGTTTGATGAACGGTTCGGCCATTCCCACGCAAAACCGGTCGAGATACAGCAGCGCGGCCATCAACATCGAGACAGCGACGACACGATGCCTGACGCCAGTCGGGGCATCATTCGTGGCGGCTGTTGGATTTTCGAGACCCGCCATAAATCAGTTCCTCATTAATCTGCAACATTGTTTTCGTAAGAGAACTTCACAGTTGGGGATTCCGAGGCACCGTAAATGGCAGTTCCCCCATCGTCAAGTAACTGATTGATGGCTCGAATCGTTACCGGACGATAGACGATATTCCGCCACATCGGGTTGTAATGAAATTGGGACTCTTCATACTGGATTTACCGTTTTTTCAGACCATCGTTGAGATTCGAGATTAGTATTCCGGATTTGATCGAGATTGATGAACATGCCCAATCCGTCCCGCATGACTGTACCGCGATTCGTGTCATCGAAACGCAAGGGCGAAAAACTTGCCGTATTGACTGCGTACGATTACATGTGGGCGGCAATGCTCGACGAGGCCGGTGTTGATGCCATTTTGGTTGGCGACACGCTATCTCACGTTGTCCAAGGGCACTCGTCAACTCTTCCGGTCACGCTCGAGCAGATGATCTATCACGGAGAAATGGTCACTCGTGCCGTTAACCGCGCGCTTGTGATTATTGACATGCCATTCATGTCGTTCCAAGTCAGTCCCGAACAGGCCGTCGCCAATGGGGGCAAGATTCTCAAGGAAACGACAGCCAGCGCTGTGAAACTTGAAGGCGGTGTCAATCAGGCGAAAACGATCGAGGCGTTGACGAATGCCGATATTCCCGTCATGGCTCACGTGGGACTGAAACCGCAGTCGATCCGAATGCTGGGCTCGATGAAAATCCAGCGTGATGAAAAGCGTCTGCTGGACGACGCCCGGGCGGCTCAAGAAGCAGGGGCATTCGCGGTTGTTTTGGAACTGATCCCACGGCAAATCGCGGAAGTGATCACGTCCGAAATCGACATCCCCACAATCGGCATTGGTGCCGGACCACATTGCGACGGGCAAGTCTTGGTCAGTTATGACATGCTGGGAATGACCGATGGTTTCAATCCGCGGTTCCTGAAGAAATTCGCCGAACTGCGCAAGACCATTACGTCAGCGACGCGAACTTATGTTTCCGAAGTCCACGACGGAACATACCCGGACGAAGAACACAGCCACGAGTAACCGCCCCAATGATTCAGGCGAGCGGTGGGCGTCAGCCCACCGGCCCAAATCGCGTTAACGCCGGAGTCCCGGCTATCGGCCATTTGAGGGCAGGACCGGCAGCGTGTCCTGGACTTTTCTGGCCAGCTTCAGCTTTTTCAGCACCCAGATCACCATGTATGTGATGTCGATTTCCCACCGACGGTGTCCATGCCGCGCGAGACGTTGATGAGCGTGATGGTTGTTGTGCCATCCTTCGCCATAACTGAGCAACGAAACCCACCACAAGTTTCGCGACCGATCGGGCGTCTCATAATTCCGATAGCCCCAAATATGCGTGGCGGAATTCACGAACCAAGTCGAGTGATAACAGAATACCATCCGGGCAAACAGGCCCCACAACAGAAACGACAATCCGGCCTGCAGGAAGTACTGGCCCACCGCGAACAGGATCACTCCCAATGCAATTGGAAAGAAGAAGAACGCTTTGTCAAAGAAACGTTGGACAGGATCTTTGTAGAGATCGGGGGCCCAGCGTTGATACAGCGCGGTGACGTCGGCTTGTGTTTCCTTGGGTTCGAACCACAACATGTGCGACCACCAGAAGCCGTCGTTTGGCGAGTGCGGGTCGCCTTCTTGGTCAGATAAAACGTGGTGCTTTCGATGGGTCGCCACCCAGAACAACGGGCTGCCTTCCGCCGACAACATACCGCAGATGCTAAAGAAGTATTTCACCGGACGCGCGACGATAAAACTTCCGTGCGTTAGTAAACGGTGATATCCCAACGTGATTCCCAGACACGCCGTGACCCAGTGCAGAACAAGGAATACGACGATCGCCTGCCAAGTCACGAACCACAATGCGGCAATCGCACCGACATGCATCACAGTCATCCAGATAGCGGTGACCCAGTTGATTCCGTCTGGAAA
>CAUZVF010000623.1:0-4542 GCA_963582955.1 Planctomycetota bacterium | reverse complement strand
GAATCGTCATCCAACTCTTGCAGAATGCGTTTCCAAACCTTTTCGGCCTCGCCGCGGTTTCCGACCTTGAGATGGAACTGCGACAGGCTGCGCAGGCTGTCACGGCTACCGTCGATGGCAACGATCTGACTCTGAAACGAGACAGCCGACTTCCAGTCCTTTTGGCCAGCCGACAGATTCACGGCGAGCTGCAACACATCCACATCGTCACGACGGTTCGCGAGCAGATCCTCGAGTTCCGCTCGCGCCTCTTTGTACCGTCCATTCATCCGAAACGCTTCAACCAAACACAGCGTCAGCGTCCGGGGCTCTTCGTCGCGGTCCCGCAAGCGGCGCAGTTTTGTGATGAACTGTTCGTAATCGGCCGATTTGACCGAACCCAGCGACTTGCTCAATTTCACCGAAACATCCGCCATGGCGGAAACAAACGAAAGCTTGTCGCCCAGATCATCGCTCAACTCGAAACACCGCCAATAGTGTTCCATCGATTCTTGATAGCGTCCGTGTTCTGACAGAGCCTGAGCCAATTGGCTGCGGATGGATCGGTCTCGCGGAGCGATCCGGACCGCGCGACGAAGCGTGTCCAACCCATCGTCGACCTCACCAAGGCGAAACGACACGCTCGCTTGCAGCATGTAACCGTCGAGATTCGACGGTGACAGCTTCGCCAACTGGTCCGCGGCCTGGATGGCTTCTTGGGCGTGTCCTTGTTGCAGTTCGAGATTGACGATCCTTTCGTAATAGCGAGAGCGGTCTTTCGTGAGTTTCCCGGCCAACCGTCGATAAATCTTGACGGCCGCGTCTGAATCGCCGGTTCGTTCAAGGACGCGTGCATAATTTCGAAGAATACGAAAGTCGTCGGGCGCTTGTTTCAACGCCGCTTCATAACTCGTCGCGGCTTCATTGAACCGCCAACGATCCGCCAGTAACCGGCCAAGCAGCCAAGAATCCTTGACGGCCGCGTTTCCCGTCGCGATAGCCTTCTTAAGCTTTTCAATCTCTTGATTCGTACGTCCGGATTCCTCATACGCTTCGACGCGGCGATCCAGTGCCTTTTCCTCTAACAACGGATCGTGGGCAAGCTGGTCCAAACTCGCGAGTTGTGCGATTGCCGCATCGAAGTCCTGATTGCCGAGCAGCAGCCGTACCTGCAAGTCTTGGAATTCGAAATTCCGATTGTCGAGTTCCAGTGATTTCCTGCCGGCTTTGATTGCCTCGTCGAGATAGCGAAACCCGGAATAAACCTCCGCGAGCCGATGCCAACCAGCCGCGTTATCGTTGGGGGGACGGACAAGGTTGGCCCAAACGTCGACTGCCTCTTGGCCGCGTCCGACCGAATGCAGGAACTCGCCCAAGTACTCGTGATACTGCGGCTCGGCCGAGTTGCGGCGAATTGCTTCGCGATAGTATTTCTCGGCCGTTTTCACGAGTGGTGACGAGGATTGCACGGCCGCTGGCACTGCGAATGAAAAAATGCTATCGCGACGTGAAATTTGAGCGGCGCCGCGGCACGCTTCGGCGACTTGCACGGCGAGGTTGGCATCTTGAGGGCGGATCACGGCGATCCGTTCCCAGATGCCGGCTGCCGTGAGTTCCGCCTGCCGCCGTTCGTCGCGAGTGTGACGAAATCCGGGGACGGCCTTCAAATGCAATTCGCCAAATAGCAACAGCAGTTCAACATCCGTCGGGTGCTTGTCGACGAGCTGTTCGCATTGCTCGATCGCATTGGCAAACTGCTTCGCGCGGACGAATTCACCGATCATCGCCTCGCGAATGTCACGCCGCGTGGGAGCCAGCTTGATGGCCTTGCGGTATGTTGCCAGTGCCTCAATGTGTTTTCGCGATCGCGACAGCGTGCGGGCCAGCAATTGCATCGATTCCAAATCGTCAGGATTGCCAATGAGACGCTTCTCGCAATAGTCGGTCAGTCCCTTAAAGTCGTTTTGTTTCAGAAACGTGTCTTCGATCCGTTGGCGGACGTCCTTGGCTGCCCAACCGCTGGGTTTCACATCGTCCAAGATTTGATTGAACAGCAAGACCGCCGATTGCCGCTTTCCACTGACTGCATACAGTTGCGCAATCTCGATGCGTGCCTTCAGTTTTTGATACAAATCGGTTTCGGATAATTCGAGCACCTGCTTCCAGCGAACAATCGCTTCGTCGAACTGATCTTCACTCGCCAACAAGATTGCCAATTCCGTCAACGCGCGACGGTCTTTGGGAAATTCTTCGGCAACCCGCCCCCACGTTTTCAGCGCCTGTTCAATTTCTCCTTGCCGCAATTGCATTCGGCCAAGCTGCTTGTACATCTCTAGCAACTCGTCGCGTGGCGGTTCCAGTCCGACGGCTTGCGACAATGCTGCCGTCGCTTTGTCGAAATCGAATCTCCGTGCGTGCAAGGTTCCCAACAGAGACACGGGATGATAGTCCTTGGGAGCCAGTTTGGCCGCCGCCGAATAGCATTCGATCGCCAGCTCGTCATCGCCGCGTCGTTCCCGCACCAGGCCGAGCAAGACTTGGGCGGCGGCGCTTTTGGGATTTTGGCCGGTCTGTTTCGTGACCAATCCCAGTAATTCGTTCAGTTTGCCGGCATCCAGGTAGTGTCGATACCACAAATCAAACGACGTCCCGCGCCGAGGCCGCCGTTTCAGGATCGTCCAATACCGCTGAGCAATCGTTTCGAAGCGAGCTTCATCGATCTGGTCAATATCAGCAGGCTTCTGGCCCCGGCACGTCGACAACGGCGCGAACGAAACCACGACTGTCGCGAAACAAACCAGCATCGTCATTGCGAACTTCATGGCAATCTCCTGCCGGCCACCGAATTAGACGCGTTCGCTGATAATCCACTGCATAAATTCTTCGGGAATTCGGGCGGTAGGGCAAGAATATGTAATGGCAAGAATATGAAAGTCCGACGATCATATTCTGGCGCGTCCGACAAAAGTAAGTCGCGTAAGCTTCCAGCGTGCAATTCCGTCTACTCACCCTTTTTTTCTCGGCAAGCTGGAAGCTCACCCCAATTGAATTAAACTTTTGTCAGGCGCGCCATATTCTTGCCATTACATTTTCTTGCCCTACTGTGCGATTCGCTGAAAAAGTGATAGGTTTATTTCTGCAAGCTGCCTTAGCTTGCGTGGTCCAACACCTTAATGTCGATCGTTCGACTTTTCAGTAATCAGGTTCTGAGATCCTAATTGTTTTGGCCACTCGCCGCGATAGATGACGTTTTTGATTTGGGTTGCTGATTCGTCGGCGTAGTGGAAGAAGCCGAACACGCGGTTGTTGTGTGCGTTCAGTTTTCTTTTGAAGACTGGTTGGCCATTCAATTCGATCGTCGTCGAATCTCCTATGAGTGTCAGTTTCAGTCGATTCCATGCTTTTGGCTTCAAAGGGAGTTTGTCGGGGCCAAGTTGGCTGTCCGGTTCTTCGATGGCGTTGTGAGCCGACAGACTGGATCGCTCGAACATTCCGTCCGTCAGCCAGTGCACTTTGACGCCGTCGGGGCCGAGCAGGAATGTCAGGCGTCCCAACGCGGGATGAACCATCGTTTCATTCGGCTCGTAATAGAATTCGTATTCGATTTCTCCGTCTTCGAACAGAGGACGATGGTATCGCAGAATACTCTGACGCCCGCTGCCAGTCAGATCTTGCTTGTTGGATTTGATTTCTCCGTCTTCGAATTTCCATTCGATCTTCTTCTGACTTGCATTGACCGAACTGAAGAAGTCGCTGTGCCATCCCGTCATGCTGGCATCATCCGACAACGAAATCTGTTCCGGGACAATGATGTCACCCTTGATCTCAAGATTCTTGGCAAAGCCGTGGTACGCGGAAGGTTGGTACAACACCAGCCACGGATCGGGATTCTTCGCGAGTTTCTGCTCATGGATTTTGCGGTCGTTGACGAAAGCTTGATACGTGCCGTCTTTGACAACCAGGCGGTACTTGAAGCGATAGTCAACTCCCTGCAGCGGCGGTTTGAATTTTTGGCTTGACTGATTGCGTCCGAGGTGCGACACGTGAAAATCTCCGCGGCCCCAACCCAGGCTGACGATGGTTCCGGCGTATCCAATTTGAATCTCACGCCAACCTGAGACATCGGCCGAGACTTCGAAGTTCCCTCGAATTGGAATCTGATAATACAGATTGTCATGATGCGATCCGGGATAGTGCCGCAATTGCCCGGCGTGTGCTGACCAGTGTGCTCGGGGCGTGCCGGCGGCCAGCAGGCTGGTGTCGATGTGTGAAACGGGTTTCCACAGCGGCAGTTGCAGCGGTTCCGTGTATTTCTTGCCCGCCAAATCCTTCAACTCGGCGTGAACGCACACGCCACGGAGGTGTTGCAAGTGTTTCTTCCACACCGCTGAAACTCGCGGCTTCTGAACGACGTCGATGTGCCGCAGCATGTTCTGGACCTTCGACGGTTCGAACCGTTGTCGAGCAGCCACGGAACCAAACAATAATTCCGGCCAACGATAAACCTCGATCGTGTTGGTCGCCGCTTTTTTGAGCAGAGGAATCAGTTCATCCAGATACACG
>CAUZVF010000622.1:0-4542 GCA_963582955.1 Planctomycetota bacterium | reverse complement strand
CAAGATTCGAGAGTCCGGCCTCAACCTCAGCACTTCGGTTGGAATCGCGAAAGGTGGCGATTCGGGCCTTGTTGTCGTTCCCGGAAAACCGGAAGACAGTCCTTTGTATGTCATGATCCGCGATGGTGAGATGCCTCCGAAGGATGAAGGCACTCTCTCGAAGGATCAAATTCAGACGATTCGCAAGTGGATATTGGACGGCGCCGGGACCGGTTCTTCGCGCGGCGCACGTCTGACTCATGACGACATCAATCCAATTCTGCTGCTGCGTTGCACCGCCTGTCACGGAGCACAAAAACGCGAGGCCGGTCTCGACCTGCGATCGCTGGCAACGATGTTGAAGGGCGGCAAATCCGGCCCGGCGCTTTTTCCCGGCAAACCGAATGAGAGCCTGATCGTGAAGAAAATCGCGTCCGGTCAAATGCCTCCGCGTCGAAGACTGGTAGAAGCCAGCCTGAAGGTCATCGAACCGCAAGAAGTTGCACTGTTACGGACATGGATCGCGCAGGGTGCCAAGGAATCAAACACCGATTCAACGGCGTCCACCGTACAGACAGCGACAAACGAGGACGACAACAAATTTTGGTCATTTCGCTCACCCCGTGCTGACGCGGTGCCACAAGTACAACACTTCAAACGAGTGCAAAATCCGATCGACGCGTTCGTCTGGCGAAAGCTCGAAGAACGTGGATTGACGCTGTCCCCCGACGCGGAACCCTTGACACTGATGCGCCGGGCGTACTTCGACTTGACGGGTCTGCCGCCAACACCGGCTGAGGTCGACACATTCAAACAAGAATCACGACGCCATCTGGATGCCGCCTACGTCGCGCTCGTCGACCGGTTGCTAGCATCATCGCGCTACGGAGAACGTTGGGCGCGATCTTGGCTCGACGTGGCCGGCTATTCCGATTCCGAAGGAATCACGCACCAGGATTCCGTTCGAGTCAACTCGTGGCGTTACCGCGACTATGTCATTCGCGCCTTCAATGCCGACAAACCATACGACCGGTTTCTGCTCGAACAAATCGCGGGCGATGAACTGGCCGACTATCGAAATGCCGACATCATCACGCCGGAAATCTACGATAATCTGGTTGCGACCGGATTCCTCCGCATGGCTCCTGACGGAACTTGGGCCAACATCACCAACTTTGTGCCTGACCGCCTGGACGTGATCGGCGACGAAATCGAAATCCTCAGTTCGGCCACGATGGGACTGACGTTTAAGTGTGCACGATGCCACTCACATAAATTCGACCCGATTTCGCACCGCGACTATTTCAGCCTTTTGGCGATCTTCAAAGGCGCCTACGACGAGCACAACTGGCTGAAACCGTACAAGGCGACGCAATTTAGTTCCGGCCCTTTTGGGACCCGTCAATTATCATTCGTGACAACAGTGGAACGGAACGCATGGGAAGCCAATGAGCAGCGAATCGAGAAAGAAGTCGCTCGCATCAAGGCCGACCTAGAATCGAAGAAGAAAAGTTTGAACGAGGCCGAATTCAAGAAGGCTTCCGAGGAATCCGATCGCAAGATCAAAGAACTCGGATCGCAGCGGAAACCGCAGCCGATGATCCGCGCGTTATGGGATCGTGGCGAACCATCGAAAACGTATCTGTTGCGACGTGGGAACTATCTCACTCCGGGCCGCGCCGTCGAACCGAATGTCCCGTCTTTCCTGGCGGAGCGCGAATCACCGCTCGAAGTGAAACCGCCACGTCCGAATGCCGATTCCACCGGTCGTCGGCTCGCATTCGCTCGGTGGCTGGTGCAAGACGAACATCCGTTGACGTCACGCGTCATGGTCAATCGAATCTGGAAACACCACTTCGGACATGGCATCGTTCGCACTCTGGATAACTTCGGAAAGACTGGCGCACGACCAACTCATCCCAAACTGCTCGATTGGCTGGCAGTGGAATTCGTCAAGCAGGGATGGAGCGTCAAGTCGATGCATCGATTGATGATGACTTCCAGCACCTACCGGCAGGCATCGAACGTCGAACCGATCCACGAACAGGCTGATCCGGAGAATCAACTCCTTTCAAGGATGCCGCTACGACGGCTGGAAGCCGAATCGTTGCGCGACACTTTGCTTTTCGTCAGCGGCCGGTTGGATTCCCGACCTTTCGGTCCTCCCGACCAAGTCAAAATGCAGAGCGACGGGCTGGTGACTTCCGTCGGCTCTTCGGCCGGATGGCGTCGCAGCATCTATGTGCTTCGACGCCGCACACAGGTTCCAACGATTCTGGACAACTTCGACCTGCCACAGATGGGCCCCAACTGTATCGAGCGTACTCAGTCAACCGTTGCGCCGCAGGCACTGCACTTGATGAACAACGAGATGATCCATCGGCTGTCCATCGATTTCGCCGATCGAATCATTGCCGAATTCGATCGTGACGTCGAGCGGCAGATCGAACGGGTCTACCTCACAGCACTGTCACGCGGCCCCAGACCGGAAGAACGGCAACTCGCCCGCGGTTCCTTGGAACGACTAAACAAAGTCTGGCAAACAAAACTCAACGGTGATTCAAAGCAAGGCAACCCCGACGAGATTCAGGAACAAGCCACACGGCACGCGTTGGCGAATCTGTGCCACGTGATTATGAACTCGGCATCGTTGTTGTACGTGGATTGATCGAGGGTCCAATGACAGTCCCGCAAGACAAAGTGATCTCGAACAATTCCCAAACTCGCCGCAGCTTCTTTCAGCACGCGAGTTCGGGGTTGTACGGAGCCGCATTGGCGTCACTTCTGAGCCGCGATCTTTTCGCTTCCGACGAGACCATAGCAAAACACCGACTTGACTCGCGCCGAGTTTACGATTTTAAGCCGCGTCGACCGCCGCACGAACCGAGTGCGCGGGCCGTCATTCACTTATTCATGAACGGCGGTCCCAGCCAGATGGACCTGTTCGACCCCAAGGAAGAATTGGACCGCAATCATGGCAAATCGTACTTCGAAAAGATCGCGGGTGAGGTCGAGAACCCAGGTGCGGCAGGCGCTCTGATGCGTAGCTCGTTTCGATTCGAAAAACGCGGCGAGTGCGGAATGTCGGTTTCCGACGCAATGCCGCATCTGGCCGAGTGTGTCGATGACATCGCGTTGATTCGTTCAATGTACACGACGAATCTCACGCACGAACCGGCACTCTACAAAGTTCATTCGGGGCGAACGCTGCCGGGGCTGCCATCATTGGGCTCGTGGGTGACGTTCGGTTTGGGCAGCGAAAACCAAAACCTGCCGGCTTACGTCGTTTTGGATGATCCGCAGGGACTGCCGATCAACCGCGCGCAGAACTGGCAATCCGGTTACCTGCCACCCCTTTATCAGGGAACCCGTTTCCGCTCGACCGGATCACCGATCCTGAATCTGAAACGTGGATTCGATGAGCCCGACCAGGCCACCAAACTCGAACGAGAGTTGTTGGCATCACTCGATCGGATCCACCGCAACCGCCGCCCCGGTCAGCCCCAACTCGACGCTCGCATCGCCAGCTATCAACTGGCCGCTCGCATGCAGATGTCAGCGACGAACGCTTTGGACATCTCCCAGGAAACAAGCCGCACGCTTGCTATGTACGGAATCGGTGACAAGACCACTGATTCGTACGGCCGCCGGTGCCTGTTTGCGCGCAGGTTGGTCGAACGAGGCGTCCGTTTCGTGCAACTCTTTATTAACTCTCAAATCTGGGACAACCATACCAACCTGGCCAGCGCCATGAAACAAGCCTGCGATCGAACCGACAAACCCATCGCCGGCCTGCTTCGAGACCTGAAGCAACGCGGACTACTCGACAACACACTAGTCGTCTGGGGCGGCGAAATGGGCCGCCTGCCAATCGCCCAACTTCCCGGTGACAAAGACGTCCGCAAAGCCGGCCGAGACCACAACAAAAACGCCATGTGCACCTGGCTAGCCGGAGGCGGAATCAAAGGCGGCACCATTCACGGCTCGACCGATGAACTGGGTTTCGCCGCCGTCGAAAACAAAGTCAGCATCCAAGACTGGCACGCCACAATCCTGCATCTGCTGGGCCTGCATCACGAAGAACTCTTCTTCCTCCGCAACGGCCTCGAAGAAAAGCTGACGGGCACATTCCCCACGCGGGTCGTAAAAGAAATTCTGGCCTAACTCGACCATAATCAACGTGCTTTGGGCGAGGGATTCATGTGGCCGCGGGTGTATCGTCGTTTGCATACCGATATACTGAAGCGGTATTAGTCATCAGCCATTCGGAAACATGCTCTCACTTGGACGAAACGGCTTGCCACAAAAATCACGAAAAGCACAAAAACTGATTCGGTCGAGTTGAAGGGACTTTTTGTGAATCTTCGTGCTTTTCGTGGCTATTTCTGCGGCATTCTCAACTTGGCTTCCAAACCGTCGCATTAGGCAATCAAACCAACGATTTCGTTGACACTTCGGCGCGCGAGCAGAGCTGCTGACGACCATCCGCTTTCCTGTCGCCGACCTCCGCGACAGCAAACGTCGGTTGTTCCACACGATCGCGTCGAAGAGATCGACGTCGCT
>CAUZVF010000621.1:0-4550 GCA_963582955.1 Planctomycetota bacterium | reverse complement strand
AGTTGGGCAGGTCTTTGAAGACGTTGAAGCGGGCATAAGGGTTTTGGGGGAGCAAAAGCGACGTGTGCGTGGAGGTGCTTTTTATTCGAAACCACAGTGGGTGCGCTCGGGGAATCGGGGATTCAGGGACCCAACAGAACCTGATCGAGGAGTTGGTTTTCGTGTAACGCGGACGATGCCATTAGATACCTGGCTCGACAGTGATGGAATCGTCACGTTTCGTGCTTCGCAGCTGATCAAGACGCTCTCGTCCAAGACAACGCTGCTGAAGCAAGAACTAATCGACGCGATCCGTGCCGAGACTGGGATCAGCGAGGCAATCCGGAGCAAGGCCCTGAAGTTGGCCGAGCTCTACCACGAACCCGCGGCCATGCGACTGAATCATGCCGCCTGGCTTGTGGCTCGAAGACGCGACATGTCGCAGTCAGATTACGCCCGCGCCCTGCGGCACGCCGATGCCGCCGTCAGACTCGTGCCGGAATCCGGCGACATCCTCAACACTCTGGGCGTGGCCCAATACCGAGTTGGCCAGTACGAACAGGCTCTAGAGACACTCTCCCATTCCGAGCAATTGAATGCGACGGATAAGGAAATGGTCGGCCCATTGCCAGGTGACCTCGCGTTTCAGACGATGGCTCATCACAAACTCGGCCACAAGGAAGAGGCCAAAAAGCTGCTGACCCGCTTACGCGAGATCGCAAAACAGGACCGTTGGTCCGATGACGATGAGGCTCAGATGTTCCTGCGTGAGGCTGAAGCACTGATTGAAGCCAAGCCGCCAGCTCCGCCGCCTCCCACGACCAAGCCAGACTGAAACCACGCATTTCCCCTTCTCGTTGTGGCCGTTCGCCCACACTCTCTCATTAGGAGTGTTACAACAATGAATGCGGGGTAGGTCAGACAGGAAGCGGCTGGTCTCGGCGAGTCGGGACAAGACGGTCAAGGTATGGGACGTCCAGACGAAGAAGCCGGAGTCGGGGAAACGGTAGTCGAGACGTCCGCCAACCTGCTGCGGGCATCGCATCTTCAAACGAACTGCCCTGTCGTGCAGGGGAAGCGCAAGAACGGATGAGTGAGTTCTCCACGAAGTCAGTTTCCGTTTGGATCGCCGAACTGAAGTCGGGCAACGACGAGGCAGCTCAGCGGTTGTGGGAACGCTACTGCGTCCGATTGGGCGAGCAGGCCAACCGGTATCTGCGTGGCTTGCCACGGCGGATGGTTGACGAATCGGATGTGCGGCTGGCGGCCTTCAACAGCCTGTGTACCGGGGCACGTGACGGACGATTCCCGAAACTCAACGACCGGCACGACCTGTGGCAGGTGCTGATGATGATCACCGAACGGAAGGCCATCGATGCCATCCGCCGTGAACATCGACAGAAGCGGGGTGGTGGTCAAGTCCGGGGTGAATCGGTGTTTGTCACAAATGATGGACTCTCTGGATCATCCGCACCGGGCATCGAACAGATCATTGGCGGGGAGGCGACGCCCGAGTTTGCCGCGCTCGCCGCTGAGGAATGTCGGCAACGGCTCGAGCAACTCGACGACGCGAAGCTGCGCCAGGTCGCGCTGTGGAAGCTCGAGGGGTATTCGAATCAGGACATCGCCGAGCGGTTGGGGTGTGTCGTTCGCAGCGTCGAACGGAAACTGAACGGCATTCGAGATGTCTGGTTACTGGAAGGTGGTTCAGCGGAGAGTGCCCGGCCCGAGTCTTGATGACGGAGAGAGATAAATGAGTATTGCCGACACCCCGGATGGTTTGCCCATGGGGTATTGCGAAGATTATCCAGACCCACTGTCTTTCGTTGTGTGTGGTGATGGATCTTCGCTTTGCGAGATCGTGCTTCAATGCCTGCCGCACATTGCCGGCGAATCCGGCGTCATTTCCAGTGTCGACTTGGTTTCGACGCACCGCGGCCACGATGAGCTCGATACCTGGGTCACCGAGAACTTCGACATCTGTGCTGCACTCTCGTTCGAGATGTCGACGGATGAGGATGCGGATCCATTGGAGATACTGGCGATTGGCGAGTTGGGCTCACAAGCTGCCACAGCAGCAGCCAAGGCCGATAACAACCTGAAGAAATGGGTGCGGACATTTTGCTGCGACGAGATCGATGTCACGGTTCTCACGAATATTCTCCGTTCCCATTCACGAACCCTGTGCGACGACTATCACTCGGCGTGGTTCTTCCATGGCAACGGCTACCTGGCAATTGACCGCAACAAGATGATCGACGTCGAGGAAGGTAGCGGCACAGGGGCACATGTCCGCTACGAGCAGATCTTTGAACGGGCAGGCCTCCGTCGATTCACCAACACTCTGGTCGCTGGCGTTCCGCCCCAATACAAGGCGTGGCGTTATCGCAACCTCTTCCTTGGCTCTCCGTCGCTGTTCGACAGCGAATTTGAAAGTCTCATCTCTGATCTCGGTGCGAAGGAAACCACAGACGCACCCGGCGCCCATGTCTTCAGCTTCACCACGGAAGATCTCGATCTACAAGATGGCATGTGATGGGTGAGGGTGCGTTTCTCTGCTCATGTCAAGTGCTCCCTGCCGTGTGGTGTGAATCACATTCCAACTCTTCTTCGTCTAGGCAGGCCGCCTCGAACCACCGCACGTCCGTAGCCGCTTGCTGCTGTCGAGTTGATCGAAACCACAGTGCTCAACTCCCAATACCACCCCCGCACCGGCGTCGGTCGCTTGAGCATCTCCTCCTCGAACCTCTCGAGTGTCTCGGCCAATCGGTCGCTGTTCGACCGCCCTGCCACACGATCGCCCGGCACGTCCCACAACTGGCGCGGAGATGGTCCGACTACTAGTAGTGGAGACGATTCGAGTACCCGGATGGTGACCTCCGCCGGACAACGGTTCCGATGTCACCACGCACTCGACTTATCGTCCCCGCCCCGGTCGAGTGGCACCGGGGCACGTCGTTCGGATCTGCCGGACAACGGCCAGGTGCTACCGGCAAGAGAGTCTGCTACGTTCTCGTCGATAAGGGGCTGCCGGTTCCAGCGCCTTTCGCAGGGCCATTCTCACGAGATACTGATAGATGTCGCGTTCGCGGACTATTCAGGTGGGCGCCATGGGTAGGTAAGGGAATCCGAACAGCAAGGGCCCGGCGCAAACTAAATCGCACTGTCGCTTGACGGGGCTACGGTATTATGCCTACTGTCAAAAGTCCAATGGCTCGTAGCCGAATGGAGCGAAGGCTGAATGAAGCAACGGAGTGCTCCCGCTAAGTGTCACAACACAGGGGAAGCACGATGAACAGGTATAGGAGTCTTCTCGCGTCAGGGCTGTTGGCGCTCCAACTCGTTTTCACCTCCAGTGGCAGTCTCGTCGCCCAGGAAGATGCGACAGAGGCCGCGGAACCGACGAAGAAGGTCGTAGCGAGACCGGCAGACACGGCCCGTAGTCAAGAGACGCGTCTCGTATCGCTGGAGAAGCTTGTCAAAATCCAGCAGGCCCACTTGGCCACGCTGACGACGCTCACGCAGGAACTACAACAGGCCCTGCGGGATAGCCGGAAGGATTTCAAGGCCGATCTGGAGCAGATCGCGGCTGAGCTTGCCGAACCGGTCTGCTGCAAGAAACTAGAGCAGCGGATTGATGCTCTTCAGGACAAGCAGCTCAGACCGCTTGGAGAGGATGTTGCAAAGAACATGCGCGCTCTAATATCTCTGCAAGTCGACACGCGGTCGTTGCAAGACGGTCTAAAGAAACAAGTCGGACGCATCGACCTGAACGTAGACGCCATTTCTGAAAACGACACGTCTCTAAAGACGATTGTGGTCACGGATGAATCGACCGGCGGTACGAAACTCAATGTGTGGGGGCAAATGAAGGCGAGCGAGGAGTTCCGTGGGGATGTTCAGCGGGCAACGACCGGACTGTTGATTGTTCGGAATCCCGTGCCAAACCAAGTACAGATTATTCGTGTGAACGGTACGTACTGGACTACCGCCGGGTTGCAGGAGTCGACGATACGAGTCCCGTTTGCCCCAGTTGGAGTCACCGGCCCTGGCAGGTCGGTTCCGGTGTACAAAAACAAGTGGCGGTTCGATCCCAAGCACAAACAGTTTGTTATCGACTACGACATCCGCAAGCCTTGGCGTACAGCCTCAGCGAAGTGATCTGTTCGACGTCGTCGACCGCTACTTCTCACTTGACAGCGATCGCCTCCAGTCGCGCCTGAGTTGCTCGACATCGGCAATCCCATAGATTCGACGGACGGCGGTGTCCCAGCCGGTCCGTTGTCCAAGTTCTACGAAGTCAAGAAAACGCGCCCGTGAACCTCGCGACAACAAGAACTCGGTGACCGAAACGGCAACCGAGTACCCGACTCGATCGGTGGATTTGATCTGAGGCTGGTTCAAGAGTCGTTGCAGCGAGGGCCAGCGGCCAGTCTGGACAATGTTCTTGAGGGTCTCTTGGCGAATCGCGGCGCGACGGGAGTCGTCGAGCCGACTCGCGATTCCCTCATTCGCCCATGCAGCCATTCCGTCGGCGAATCGTGCGTTGAGGACGACGTGAGCGATCTCGT
>CAUZVF010000620.1:0-4550 GCA_963582955.1 Planctomycetota bacterium | reverse complement strand
CGGCGGCACCATTTCGCTGGTCAACGGCAGCCGGGCAAAATTCATCGCGACAGTGACGCGCCCGCTTGCCACGGCAAGAGTTGACGGTCAACCGGTCACTCCCCAAGGAGCCGACGTTACCAGTCCCGAAACAGCGATTGACGGAAACCGCAAGTTAAAGTTTCAGTGGCGAGACGAATTCGGCCTGGAAGGCAAGGAGCCGTTCACGGTTTCGATCAACGGCCGCGAAGACGAAGAGCCTTCGATCGCCTGCGAAGAACTGCCGCGCCGCCGGGTCGTGCTGGATTCCGAACAACTCAGTTTCAAAGTCACCGCTCAAGACGACTATGGCGTGAAACAGGTCGGCATGGATTGGCAGGGACTCGACAAGACCAACTTCAAGGAACCGGCACATGGCGAGCGTATCCTTTCCGCCGGCGGGCCAGAGAAAGAACTGCTGGAGTTGGCCGGCACATTCTCCGCCAAATCACTGGGAATTGAACCGCAGCCAATTCACGTGCGGTTGTTCGTCGAAGACTATTTTCCCGGTCGCGAACGAGTGTACTCGCCCACGTACTTGCTATACATCCTGAATGCCGAACAACACGCCATTTGGCTGACCGAGCAACTCAGCAAATGGCACCGGCAATCGTTGGACGTCCGCGACCGCGAGCTGCAGTTGTACGAAACCAACAAAGAGCTGCGTCAGTTGACTGCCGACGAGATTACGAAACCCGAAACCCGCCGTCAGATCGAGAATCAAGCTGGCGCCGAACGGTCAAACGGACGCCGGCTGTCGAACCTCGTTGCCAACGGCGAAAGCCTCGTGAAACAGGCGATGCGCAATCCGGAATTCGGCGTCGGCCATCTCGAGAAATGGGCTGAGATGCTGCAAATCTTGAAAGATATCTCGGCCAATCGTATGCCGTCCGTGGCCGATCTGTTGAAGCAAGCCTCGCAAGCGCCGAAGGTCGCTCAAAACATGCCGGACAAGAAATCTCCGATGGCGGGACAAGTCCGCGCGACTGGTTCCGGCAAACCATCGGACGATTCGAAACAGAAAACTCCCAAGAAGAATCAGGTTCCCACGATTGCGGATGTCGAGTCGTCTCAGCAACCGCTCGATCCCAAGAAACAGGATGACCCGGCGGAGAAAACCAAAGGCACGCCGCGGCTTGGGTTGGCGACCACGACACTTCTGGGCGGCGGACCCAAGGGAGACAAATGCCCGGTCGGCGAAAAGATGGACGAAGCCATCAGCAAACAGCAAGACCTGTTGGCCGAGTTTGAAAAGATCGCCGACGAGCTGAACCGAATATTGGCCAATCTCGAAGGCAGCACGCTGGTCAAACGGCTGAAGGCAGCCTCGCGGTTGCAATACCGCATCGCCGGAAGATTGGGCGATCAAGTCGATAATGCATTCGGCGTCCCGGCGACATCAACCAAGGCCGCTCAACGCAAGCTGTTCAAGGAACTATCGGACCAGGAAATGAAGAGCACGCGAACGGTTTCAAACATCATGGACGACATGCAGGGCTATTTCGAACGGCGTCGGTTCATGCAATTCAAGACCGTGCTGGATGACATGCGAAAACAAGACGTGATTGGCGGCCTGCGGCAACTCAGTGATGATTTGCCCGAAGAGAGCGGCTTGTCGATGGCTCAATGCGAGTTCTGGTCGGACACGTTCGACCGTTGGGCCGAAGACTTAGTCGAACCGACGTCGGGAGGCAGCTGACCGGGCTCAAAATCGGCTGGCAGTTTGCCGCCCTCAATTGTGTTGGCAGTCCTTCAAATCCTGGAAGGCGAAATCAACCTGCGAGAAGAAACTCGTGTCACCGAGCAATCGAAACCGGCGGTCAAGAAAGAAGAACACACGAAGCAGGCCACGAAACTGTCCGAGACTCAGCGCGAGTTGCAAGAACGCATCGACAAAGTCGTCGAACGCATCCGAGCCCTGCCTGATGGCGACTCGAATTTTGGAAAAGAGATTCGATTGTTGAACACCGTGTCAGAAGTGATGGCCGAAGCCACCGAGATTCTGGCTCGTCCTGATACGGGCAAGCAGGCCATCGCGGCCGAAACCGAAGCGATTGAATTGCTGCTGCAATCGAAGCGCATCAATCCGGGATCCGGCGGAGGCGGCGGAACGAGTCCCGGCGGCGGAGGCGGTGGAGATACGAACGATTCCGCACTCAGCCTGATCGGCAAAGGCATTAACGACAAAGAAGTCCGGGAATCGCAAGGAACCGCACATTCCACCGGAGAAACCGGCGCAACACTGCCGGAAGAATTCCGCGCCGGTTTGGACGAATACTTCATTCGGTTTGAAAAAAGTTACGGCGGCCGTTAAGCCGCTGCATAGAAAACGAAACGCCATCTTGCCCCACCGACGCAAGGTTAGTGGGGATTTTGTGACGAGGAAGCTGCCATGAGGCGACAACTGTTCCCAATGTTCCACGGCATCGCCGCCATCGGACTGCTGGCTTTCATGATCGCGGGAACTCCAAGACTTGCAATCGCCGCTGACGACGTACCGAAGGCTGCCGCTGCGAAAGAAGTTCAGAAACCGCAAGAAAAAAATGCACGCCAGGGTCTTTCCAAGGCTAAGAAGAAAGAGAAACCGAAAGCGGCCAATGCCAAACCTATCCAAAAGAAGACACAGGACGCGGCGAAGGATGCCAAGAACGCTCAGAAGAAGAAAGCGAAACCAAAAGCGGCTGCGGTGAAAGCCAAACCGAAGAATCGCGTCGGCGCGGCTTTTGGAAATCTCATCAAAGGCGCCTTCGAAGCGTTGCGCGGTGGCGGCCGACCGGCCGATATGCCGGATGCTGTCGTTGAAAAGGCCGACAAGAACGATCCTGTCATCAAGCAGTTCGAGAAACAGTACGCTCGTCAGTTTCAGCAGTTGTACAAGACGGAACTGCATTTCATCCGCATCGTGTGCCAGCCGACGAAGCAGCAATTCGAAACAATCTCGGCCGATGGCGAAAAGGTGAAGAAATACACGATGCGCAAATTCGCGCTGTATCAAAAACGGATGCGGCGTGGTTTTCGGGCCGGTGAGCAACGCAACGGTCCCGGCGACCCACGGACAATCTTGGCCCAGGGGCTCATCAAGTTGGTCAAGACAACGCTCTCAGCCGACCAAGCGGCAAGTTATCAGAAAGAAATCGAGCGGCGGCGCGCTGCCCGCAAGCGCGTCGCGAAACTGAATATTCTGGCCAAGCTCGACAAGCGCCTTGTACTGACTCGCGATCAACGCGGCCAACTCAGCAAGGTCCTCGATACCAATTGGAAAGAATCGTGGAATAACGTCCAAATGCTCATGTATGGCGACCAGTACTTTCCAACATTGTCCGACAACAAGGTACTGCCGATTCTCAACAAGTCACAAAAAGACGTGTGGCGGGGCATGACAAAACAGAGCAACATCTACTTCGGATTTAACATCTTCATGGTGAACGGCGTCCAGATCGACGACGAAGTTTGGGATGACGAGCAGCCGGACGCCAAGGACGACGATGCTGACAACGCGGCCGCGAAAGTGGAGGCGAAGAAGTGAGCAATCGATGCGTCATGCCAGCTTTGCTGATGATTCTCGCCGTCCCGGTGGTGATCGCCATGCCCGCGAGCACGTTGGCGCAAGATGTCGCGGAAGAAGAGGAAGAAGAACTTCTCGACGTTGCCGTCGCCGCCGTGCAACAGCCGCAGTGGACGGACGCGCAATTCGATCAGTGGGTGTTTCAGCATCATCGCACGGCGTCGGCGGCTCGCAAGAACATGCTGACGCAACTCTCGCTACACGCCCAAGACGTTGACCGCGTGTGCTCACTGACCGATGCCCAAAAGAAGAAATTGCAATTGGCGGGACGCGGCGACATCAAGCGATTCTTCGACCGCTATGAAAAAGTGAAGAGAAAGTTTCAGTTGATTAAGAACGACCAGCAGAAGTTCAATCAAATTTGGCAGGACATCACCCCGCTACAGGCGACAATGCAAACGGGCCTGTTTCACGACGACTCGTTTCTGCACAAGTCGCTAAGAAACACGCTGATCGGCGAGCAGGTCACGAAATACGACACAGTTGCTCAACTTCGCCGGGCTTTTCGACATCGTGCGAAGATCGAACTGGCCGTCACGCTGATCGAACAAGGTATGCCATTGACCGACGCGCAACGGCAAGAACTGATTGAATAATTTTTCAAAGAGACGAAACCGGCCAAGAAATCCGGACAATACGACTATTACTTGGTCATGTATCAGATTTCCAAGTTGCCGGAAAACAAACTGCAAGCAATTCTCGATAAGACGCAATGGAAGGTGCTGAATCAGCAGTTGGACCAATCCCGCGGGATGGAACGTTGGCTGAAGCAGTCTGGATATTTGCCGGACGATGACGAGCAAGAGTAGCGCGGAACCGGCAACTCAGTTGAACTCAGAGAACAACGAATGTCACGGATATTGGCTCTAGGACTGGTGCTGCTCGGCGGCGTAACGGGAGACGCCATCGCACAGCCGCCGAACGCACGCATCGGTGAAGCCGTTCCACGCGACGTGCGCGAGATTTA
>CAUZVF010000619.1:0-4553 GCA_963582955.1 Planctomycetota bacterium | reverse complement strand
CAACGTCAACATACGGGATCAACACCGGCGGAACCGTTTACCGAATGGACGACATCCCCATCCCGCTGCGCCCCGCATTCGAATCGCCCTACAAGAGTGATTATGAGATACTGAAGGCGATCGAAAAGAGGATTCGCGATAAACAGCTCGCTGGCATTTAACAGTGAGGAATGAGCGGATGAGCCAACAAATCCTGCAAATTACTAAGGCCGATGCCGGAATCCCTTTGAGCCGTGACGAGTTCGCTGACGCTCAATTCGCAGAACCCTGGAAATATGCACGCATCAAAGGGAGACTTGTGGTCATGAATCCAGCCGGACACGACCATTCCTGGACAGGTGGGCCAATTCGGAATTACTTGGGAATGTATTGTGTTCAACATTCGGAGACTGTTGAGCAGGTTGTGTCAGAAGCCTGGATTGCCGTCGGCGATCACACTGATCGCATCGCCGACATTGCCGTCTATCTGACATCCAGCGCCGGCCGAATCCCAGATCGGCTGCCGGATATCGTCTTCGAAATCGTCAGCGAAGCAAATCGGGATCGCCACCGCGACTACGAAGAAAAGCGAGCCGATTATGAAAGCATTGGCGTTTCAGAATATGTGATCGTCGACCGGTTTGATCACCGCGTTACCGTTCTGCGCCTTAGCGAGAGCCACTATGATGAGACATTGCTCGGCCCCGAAGATTGCTACACTACACCGATGTTGCCAGGGCTCGAGATTCCGCTCGCCGACGTAATCTAGATCTAGACGGACACCGATGACACTCTTCTGTATTTCCGGCGGCACCGTCTACGATCCCCGCAATGGCATTGACGGCGAAGTACGCGATCTGTGGATTCAAGACGGACGTATCATCGAGGCTCCGTCTGATCCCGATGCCAAAGCCGAAAAGACGCTCGACGCAACCGGCCGCGTCGTGATGCCGGGCGGAGTTGACATGCACTGCCATATCGCCGGGCCGAAGGTCAACATGGCCCGCAAGATGATGCCCGACGAAAAGCGGGTCTCACCTCCTGTCAAGCGGACGCGGATTACTCGATCGGGCACGACCGGCAGCGTTCCCAGCACATTTGCCACCGGTTACTTGTATGCCGGGCTCGGATACACAACGGCGTTCGACGCCGCGATTCCTCCGCTGGGCGCCCGCCATGCTCATGAGGAATTCGACGACACACCCATCATCGACAAGGGATTCTATGTGTTGATGGGCAACAACCACTACGTCATGAAACAACTGCAGGCGAACGAACCGGAACGCTTGAAAGCCTATGTCGGATGGCTGATCGAGGCCACGAAAGGGTATGCCGCCAAGCTGGTCAACCCCGGCGGCGTCGAGGTGTGGAAAGCGACCGGAGGCAATTTGACCGGAATCGATGAAACGGTCGAGTATTTCAACGTGACTCCGCGGCAGATCATTACCGGAGTGGCCCAGGCGGTGGGAGAGTTGGGAATGCCGCATCCTGTCCACATCCACTGCAACAATTTGGGAATGCCCGGCAACTGGGCGACCACGCTCGAAACGATGAAAGCGCTGGAAGGACGCCGCGGGCATCTGACGCATGTGCAATTTCATAGCTACGGTGGCGATCCTGACGTGCAATCAACGTTTTGCTCGAAGGTCACCGAACTCGCCGACTACGTGAATTCCCACGACAACCTGACCGTCGATGTTGGACAAGTGATGTTTAACGACACAACGTCAATGACGGGTGACGGTCCGCTCGGATATTTTCTGCACAAGGTCACTGGCCGCAAATGGTTCAGTGGCGACACCGAAATGGAAGCCGGCTGCGGCATCGTGCCAATTACCTACAAAGACACCAGCATGGTTCACTCGCTGCAATGGGCCATCGGTCTGGAATGGTATCTGCAAATCAAAGATCCTTGGCGGATTGCGATGAGCACCGATCACCCCAATGGCGGTTCGTTCCTGGCCTATCCGGAAATCATCGCCCTGCTGATGGACCGCTCGCGCCGCGAAGAAGTTTTGAACCGAGTCCCATCCAGTGTCCGCGAAAGATGCACATTGGGAGATCTCGACCGCGAATACACATTGAACGAAATTGCCATCATCACACGCGCCGCCCCGGCAAAGATGCTGGGACTCGACCAAAAAGGCCACCTCGGCCCCGGAGCTGATGCCGACATCACGATCTACAACCCCAACGATGACCTGCAACTCATGTTCGAGCTACCACGCTACGTCATCCGCGCGGGCGAAGTCATCGTCGACGACGGAGAAATTCTGAGCAACGTCACCGGCAAATTGCTGCACGTCTCACCAAATTTCGACGAGGCTGCCGTCCCGGACATTCGGAATTGGTTCGAGAAGTACTACACAATCCGGTTCAACAACTATCCGGTCGATGAAAGCTATCTGCACGACCACGAAGTTGTCGCGTGTCGTTAGCAGTCAATCGTCTTCGGCAAACGTGATATTGCCGTACTTTACGTCTGACAAATAGATTCCGTACTGTCGAAATGCAAACATCACCTTTTGAACCGTTGGCCATCTTTCGTCAAAGAATCGCACGCTCGATCGGTTCTTTGTAGAATAAGTCCATGATAGATCGAACAAAACTCAAACGGAATTACTCGGCCGAGGTTCGCCTCAAGCTTATCGTCGGCGACCGTGTTTTTCCTCTGTGGCAAATCGCACCACATTTCGTTATCCCACACAGTGGTTTGGAATTACCTCCAACTGATGCCGAAGTTGTGATGACCGTCGATGGAGATGAGCAACGCTGGCACGTTCGGCTTGCCAACGGTGCGGTCCCGTTCGACACGAAAATCCCAATCCACTCGTTGCCGAGCGATTAGGGTCGCCACGAAATCCACGTCGCACGGATCTTACTTTGCTGCAACGCCGTCTTGCGACGCAACCGGGACTGGGGCGAATGTCTTCAGTTGCTTACCGGAAGGCACTTCGTACAGCAGAACTTGGCCTGATTTGCTCCCGATCGCCAACCGAGATCCGTCGGTGTTCAGAGTGACCGAGTAAATCGGCGCCGGAATCTTGCCGATCAGTGTGACTCGTTTGCGGTCGGCGGTGTTGTAGACGCGGACTTCGCCGAAGGCTCCTGCGATGGCCAGCAGTTTTCGGTCTCCGCTGACGGCGATGTCAAGGACTTCACCGGGTTGAGTTTCCAGGCCTTTGACGTATTGGTTGCGGCGGCTGACGGGACGAGATCCGTTGCCCGATCCCGTGACTTCGATGCCCTGCAATGCGATCTTGTATTCGAATCCGTTCAGCGTGCGGGCCTTTCCCGATGAGAAAGCGAATTCGGCGGTCGAGTCGACTGCCGTGATACGCTCGGAAGACATATCGATCGTACGCAGCAAGCGTCCGGTTTCAACGCTGCACACTTTCGTTGCGTTGTCGCGACCGCCGGTGATCAACATTTTTCCGTCGGGAGTGTACGCCACGTCAAGCACCCAATCACTGTGCAGCGAGAACGAGCGGACTTTGGCTTTTGGATCGACGGGTACAATGTGAACGGCTCCGTCGGAACCGCCCGTCGCGACGGCTTTCGAATCGGGAGCAAAACTGCCGCGAAACAGCGTGTCGTGCCCGACTCGGCGCGCGGCGACTAGTTTGCCGTCGGCGGGATTGAAGAATCGGACTTCGCCGTAGCGGCTGGGTGAGCCGCCGATGGCGACCAACAGTTTTCCGTCGGCGCTGAATTCGACGTGAGTCAACAGGTCACATTCGGTCGGCAACCGCCGCGGAGCGGGATCTCCGTCGACGTTCATCACGACAACTTCGCTGCGGCACGCCGCCGCCAACAGCTTTCCGTCGGGACTAATCGACAAACTGTTGATCGCCGGAGCAAACTTGTAGGTCCGCGGAATCTTGACGGTTGGTTGTGTGTCACCGGGCTTCGAATCGTCTTTGGCTCCGGCAAGAATCCATCCGCGCAGAATGTTGATCTTCGCCATCGAAAGCGGCGGCTGTTTCTGAGGCATCGCCGGTTCGTCGCCCGTGATCATTTCGACCAGCAAACTGTCATCGGGTTTGCCGGGTTCGAACATGCCACCGCTGTCGCCGCCCTTCAGCATTGTCGTGACGGAATCCATATTGAGCCCGCCTTTGGCATCCATTCCCGAATGACAACCCCAGCAATGCCGTTTGACGATGGGCCACACGTCCTTGCGGAAACTAATCTTATTGGCCGCCGTTTTGTCCAACGCCGGCAGACCGTCGGCCGCAGAGACTTTTGTCGAACTCGCCACAAGAATGAGAACAAACAGAGACTTCTGAAACACAGAGATTCGACGCATCGTTTGGTCTCGAATGGTGGGATGGCGCGACGGAATGTCGGGAAACCTATTCTATCGACGTCGTCGAGCGGCCGACAGCGTTATCCAACTCGCCAGTCAAATGGGCGGTTTGGTCTCTTCACTGTTTTGCAACGGTGAGCGGCCAATGTGCTGGCCCAATGGAACTCACTTTACATGCGACATTCGGAAACGGTCGATGGGGGCCAGGAACCTCACGGTTCCCGCTAGCCTGTGCCGTCACATTGGCGACAAATTCGAAGCGGGG
>CAUZVF010000618.1:0-4560 GCA_963582955.1 Planctomycetota bacterium | reverse complement strand
TCGGACTTTCGGAACTTGCAACAAGCGTCAACAACGAACTAGAAGACCTGGCCAGCGCGTTCGGCAGCATCAATCAGTCGTTCGCCTACGACGGAGACGAAGGCCACCGCGGTTATCGCGACGGCAGCTATTTCGAAGACCACCAAGACGATTGCGACGACGAATGCGACATCTTCTCGACCGAACCCGCACCGGAAATGCGTTGATCACAACCACAAGCTTCTCTCTTTCTCTCTGATTCTGCTCTCACTCTCACATCTCACACTCACACACTCTCTCTCACATCTCACATCTCACAAATGAGGCGTCCGCTCACGAGCCCCATCCTCACCAAGTCATCAATTGCCTGCCTGCCTCCCTTTGGCCCCACCAAGTTTCGGTGGGGCTTCTTCATGCGCTTCTGCCAAAGCGCCACGGCGACGGATTCCGTGCGTCTGACAGGCAAAACCTATCGCTGGCCTTCGCGCAAACGACCGTCTGAGACTTTAGTTGAAAGACACGACGTTTGAAAATCGGAAACCCAGCCAGGCCCGCACGGTCAGCCACCACGTTCCACAACAAACTCATACGCAGCATCGAAACGCAAGGCATGCCTATGGATCGTGCTGCATCGTTGAGCGCCGGTACAATCGGCCGGGCTGCATGGAATCCGAATGACACCGACGAATCTCTGTTCAACAAATTCGATCTCGCCGGCCGGCCACTGTGACAGACCTAGCTCAAGATTCGGCTCAATGCTCACGACGAGTCATTGGGCCAAGGCATTTACCGATTGCTACATGACTGGCTTGAATCCCAGTTGGAACAAGTCCACTAAACCGGTCAAACGGAAATGATCGAGCCGCAACAATCGGCAACGGCACGCAATCTGGCTCAGCTATCAAATCTCATCGGGCCGCTTCGATAACAACTCTCGGAACTCCGCTGGGCGGAAACGTCTCATCGCAATTGAAGCTTTTTCGGTTGCTCTTAGGAAGAAACGGTCCCGGTGGGGTTCCATTTCATATTGCCGTTCCGTTGTTGGCCCAGCCTGGACGTTTGCTGTCCGCCAGATCTTGCATGGAATCGGTACGATTGCCGCCTCAAGGCAGGCCGATTTGAAAACAGTTCTAAACCGATTGACTGGCACTGAATTGAAGAGTTCAATATGGACTGGAGTGAACTGATAGCCGTTCTTTCATCCGACAAGACGGGTACGGTCCCCGATATCAAACTTCCAATTCTGCCGGCCGCATTTATTGAATTCACGAGGAAAGCCAAGCAACCTGACATCACACCACGGGAACTGAGCGGAGTCCTTGAAACGGACACAGGGCTGACGTGTGCGCTGTTGCGGTACGCGAATTCCGGCGCGATCGGCCTGAGAAAAAGCGTGACGTCGACGCAACGCGCAATCGGGCTGTTGGGAATTCGCGCGACAGAGACCTATTTGGCGACGACGGCGATAAAGCTTGCCATGAAAGAGCGCGAGTCGAAGTTGATCAATCTGAAAAACTTTTGGTTCGAAAACCTCGAACGTGCGTTGTTCGCACGGCACGTCGCCCGTTTAATCGGCGCGGATACGGAATTGGCCTACGCGGCAGCCATGCTGCAGGATTACCTGCTGCCGATCATCACCAATGAATTCTACGAGGACTACGTTCAATTCGCGGAGCAAACACAGGACCAGCCGTGTGATGTCGTCGAGTTTGAACAGAATCGATTCGGTTGGAATCATGCCGAGGTGGGAGCCCGGATCATGTTCGACTGGGGAATCCCTGAAGATTTGGTGTGCTGCGTGCTGGTTCACCATCGCGGTCGGCGCGTGTTAAGCGATCCAGAACTGCGAAACACAGCCGCTGCCGCGGTTGCCGTTTCCTCGTTGGTGCCCGATGCACTTGGCCAGGTTCCAAACGGATTGGACCAGTTGCTGGACTTAGACGAAACATGGCCGCAATTCAACCTGCCAGAAATTGCGGAACAGATTGATGAGGAGATTCAGGAACTCTCGCAGAATGCGACCAACCAGTTTTCGCTGTTGAAGAGATATCAAAAAGTAACGCGGCAGCACGAACTTGTGGGGAGTTAACGGACCGCTCGCACAGAGGCAACTGATGAGTACATCATTCAATTCGGATGTCGCGGAAGTTCGTGAGATAATTCGACGTTGTTGCCGCACATCGGCTTGCGCAAGACTGGTGGTCCCTGAATCGGATTTGATGTTTCAAGCGTGGTTCACGGATCTCACCGACGAAATGTTGACCATGCGTGTTGAAAGCGACGGTTCCATCATTTCCAAGTTAATTATGACGAATTCCTACATTTCGTTCGCCGACGATCCCTGGTCGTGCTTCTTCTTCGCCTCGATCGTCGACGTGCGTGCCGACTCCGAGACTCAGCATATTGTGACGCTGAACTTTCCCGATGCGATCACGGCAATCAACGCACGGAAAACGCACCGCGTTCCAGTCGGAGCCCTGCAATCACTGCCGCTTGTGATCAAGGCAGAAGATGGCCGCATTTTTCGCGCTCTCGCGAAGAATATCGGGTTGACCGGAATGTCCGCCGAGATTATTGGTGCCCATGATCCGCAATTTGCCGTCGGCCAGCACGTCGAGATTTCACTTCAGCACGACGATGGCCATATCCGGTTGAATGGACAAATTCGGACGCGTCATCAGACGACCTACGGTCTGTTGTTTCCATCATGCATCGAATCCGGAACGATCACGGCACCTGATAAACTGAGCCGGTTGGTTCGTCGGCTGGAACGTGCGTGGATTCGAGATCACGCCGTTTGAACTTAGTCGCCTTTCGCTCCACGAAAGTAGCACGCCTTCCGTGAAGTGAAAGGCGACACTTGCCATTCCGAAATTGCGGGCTGTTCCGGTCACGCGTGAGGGACTTGAATCGATTCCGCAAAGTTCGCCGCGAACTGACAATTCTTCGCAAGTCAGTTCGATAATCGATACCGCGTCCCCGGCTTACGCAACCGGTATCGTTTGACTTCGGAGTGATGTGACACTTCGAGGAGCGTGTTGTCGCCACGGATTTCGCTCGACAGCCAACCACGAGGATTCTACTGATGGCATCGGTTTCATTCGCTCAAGGCAATGCTTCGGATTTGTTTCAATACATGGAATCGTTGTCAGACCTGCGGCCATTCCCGACAGCAGCAACCCGGTTGTTGGCCGCTTGCGACGATCCCAACGCGAATTCGCGGACGATTGCCGAGATCATTCAATGCGACCCCGGCATGTCGTTGAAACTGTTGCGCGTCTCGAATAGTTCAATGTATGGATTCTCGGGAGAAATCCGCAGTGTCGAACACGCGACGGTCGTATTAGGTTTCCGGGCCGTCAAGGATCTGTCACTTTCTCTGGCAGCCGCCGACATGTTTGCACAAGGATCGACAGCTCAGCAAGAGCGAGAAGCTCTTTGGCAACATTCGCTGGGATGCGCTTCGTTGGCGCGGATTCTGGCATCGCAATCGAACGACGTGAGCCCCGAAGAGGCGTTCTTGGCGGGTGTCGTCCATGATGTTGGAAAACTGATTTATTACGACGTCTATCCCGATGTGTATGCGGCCCTGACTTGTGATCTGCCTCCGCAAGCAATTGTCACGGCCGAGAACGAATCGTTTGGAGTTGCTCACACGGAAATTGGACGTCGTTGTGCCGACGAATGGGGCCTTCCCGGTGAAATTGCTGAAGTGATCAATTGGCATCATGCTCCGGACAACGCCGAGTTTTCTCATGAGCTGGTTGAATTGGTCTCGACAGCGAACATTCTGTCGAAACTATGGGGAATCGGATGTGCGCCAGCGGCGGCCGAACCGACTGCCGAGGAATTATCGGAATTGATTCCACAAGTCGGATCGGAATCCTTGAATGAGCTGCGCGACGAAGCGCTGGAAGAATTCGAAGCCATCACGAAAGCTTGTGCGGCCTGAGAGCAACTGTCATGACGAACAATCCCGTCTTCGCGCGACTTGCAAAGATCTTCGCTTGTGTGGTCCTGCTCGTAATTTTCGGAACGGCGGGTTACGTGTACTTCGAAGGCTGGTCGGTCACCGAGGGTTTTTTCATGACGGTGATCACGCTGTCGACCGTCGGCTACGGGGAAACTCGCGCGCTGACGGAAATCGGCCGAATGTTCACGTCTCTGCTGATCTTTCTGTGCCTGATCAGCATGACCTGTTGGACGGCCACGTTGACGAGCTTCGTGGTCGAGAATGATTTACGGGGAAGTTTTTTGAGAAGGAGAACTCTGAAAATGATCAGAAAACTGAAAGACCACACGATTGTTTGTGGCTCCGGTCTGATGGCACAAGCCGTGATTGATCGTTTGGCTCGCAAAAAAGTTTCGATTGTCGTCGTTGACGATGATGTGGAACAGTTGGAATTGCTGCGACAGCGCTACCGCGGAATCTTTGTTGTCGAAGGCTCGGCAACCAATGAATTGATACTGGCCAAAGCTAATATGCTGTCGGCCCGTAACGTGGTTGCCGCGTTGGAATCGGAAGTCGACAACTTGCTGATCGGCATCACCTGCAAAGACATGGGCCATGAAATCGCCGTC
>CAUZVF010000617.1:0-4564 GCA_963582955.1 Planctomycetota bacterium | reverse complement strand
GGTGTTTTGTCCCAATCGCCGCCGCATCCGTGATACGATTCCCACCCGCCACACATCAACAGCCCCGCACCATCGGCAACTTGTTCGATCATTCGCCGCTGCAACAGTGGATCGATGCGTGAAGAAGGATAATCGCTCAGCACAAACAACGCCCGGCGCCGGTCGAACAATTCCGTCGCCGCCGCCACGTCGCTGGGGATGTATTCGAATTCCCATTTCCAATGGGTCATCAGCGCCGCCAAGTACGCGGCCGCGTCATCAAGCCGTGTGTCTCCCATATATAAAACCGAACCGAGCATTGTCGTCGCAATCTGTGTTGTTGAAAAATCCGACGGGGATGCTAAGACAGAGGGCAATTGTATCGGCGTTCGCGTGCCTCGACAATTTGCAGCACCGTGAAAGTCTGCTTCCGAAGGTGTTTGCCCACGCGAGGCGTGATTGTTCTGGACGGTTCTTCGGACTTTCGGCGTTGATCCGTGGTTTTAGCGTTCCGAGTAAACAGCCAGTGTTTGCGCAATGGCATTCACTTTACGTGAAGTTTCGGGTGTGTAGAACCGTTGTCCCAACGGTTTTCTGCATGCGGAGGAAGCAATTGATGACAATTGTTTTACGAAGTGAGTGTCCTTGGGCGTTAGCGTGTGGACGTGAATTTCTGAAACTGAGAATCAACTGATGCCAGAACACAACGCGATCATTGGACAGTCCGGCGGTCCGACGTCGGTCATCAATGCATCTCTCGCCGGAGTCACTGAGACTTGCCTGAAGTCGAAAAAGATTGGTCGTGTTTTCGGCATGAGGTTCGGGATCGAAGGTGTCTTGAACAACTGCTTACTCGATCTCAGTGCCGAGCCGGCAACAACGCTGAAAGCGCTGAAAGGCACGCCCAGTAGTGCACTCGGTTCAAGCCGGTTAAAGCTGCAAGAGGAGCACTTTGGCGTAATTTTGAAACGGCTAAAGCAATTCAATATCCGGTATTTCTTCATGATTGGCGGAAACGACACGATGGATACGATTCATCGCGTCGTCGAATACGCGAAGAGCAAGAATCATGAACTGATTGGTGTTGGCGTATCCAAGACCGTCGACAACGACTTGTACGGAACCGATCATACTCCGGGTTATCCCAGCTCGGCGCGTTACGTCGCGCTGAGTGTGCAGCAGGGTGGTTTGTTGGCTCGCGACATGCAGCAGGTCGATCAATTTGTCATCTTCCAAACGGTCGGACGCAGCGCCGGTTGGTTGCCCGCCGCGGCGGCGTGTGCGAAACAATCGTCCGCGGATGCTCCGCATATTATTCTTTTGCCCGAACGTCCCTTCGACCGGACTGCGTTTCTGAACGAGTCCGAACGCGCCCATCGGCGTTACGGGTTTGTCTCGATTGTCTGTGGTGAAGGAATTACGAATGCCGACGGCAGCCCCGTCAGCGCCACAACGACACGCGACAAGTTTGGGAATCAAGAATTCGGAGCGATGGGCGGAACCAGTGCCGCAATGATCTTGCATCGAATTTTGTCTGACCACTTCGGTTGGCGTGGCGAGTTTCAAGTTACCGAGTCACTGCAAATGTGCGCTGCCGACCGAGCCGTCAAGCTCGACATCCAAGAGGCCTACGGTTGTGGACGACAAGCCGTCAAACTGGCTGAACGCGGGAATTCCGGTGTCATGGTCAGCATCGTCCGCGATTCCAAATCCGGCGAGCCGTACAAAAGCTCGTTTGGAACGATCTCGTTGAGCGACGTTGCCAACGCGGAACGCACCATGCCCGACAACTTCATCAGCCGAAACGGAATGTTTGTTACGAAAGCGTTTCTCGATTACGTTCGGCCGCTTGTGGGAGACTTGCCGAATTACGCACAATTGAAGATCAAGCGCGCCAAGCCATAGCATTTGCAATATCATGCGATTTCGGGTACGGCCGGGTCGTGCAGGAGTCATTCTCGCAAGCGAGACATTCGAAAACCCATGATCCGCTCATTTCGGACCGCTACTCGGCTCGCGGGACTTACATAGAATTGAACGAGGGACATACACAACACATGATCGCAAACCGAACCAGGCCTGTTGTCGCGGGAACTCATGGAGCTGTCGCATCGGCTCATCCATTGGCCAGCCAAGTGGGGCTCGACATTCTTCGCGACGGGGGAAACGCGGTCGACGCAATCGTCGCGATGGCTGTGGCGCTGAATGTCGTTGAACCGTACATGAGCGGTGTCGGCGGTGTTGGTTTCTTGCTGGTGCATCTGGCCGATGCTGAAACAAGAGTTCTCAATTTCAGCGGCAACACTCCCGCTGCTGCCACGCCTGATCAATTCACGCCGCAGACCCAAGCCGTCGGGCCACGTAGCTGTCTGATTCCCGGCAACGTTGCAGGCTGGCTCGAGGCTCTGAAGACCCACGGCACCAAATCCGCGCCCGAAGTGTTCTCGCCGGCAATTCGACTGGCGGAAGATGGATTCCCGATGCACCCCGTCAATGCCCAGCTCATCGAACGAGGTTTGCCCCGTCTAAACGAAGCAGGCCAGAAAATCTTCGGACAGACGCTGCCGCGAATCGGGGCAGTCCTCAAGCAGCCGGAACTCGCCAATTCGCTGCGCGAGATTGCGGAGAACGGCGCGGATTATTTTTATCGTGGACCGCTCGCTCACAAGATTGCTGACTACATCCAATCACAAGACGGGCTGCTGACACGCGAAGATCTGGCTAGTTACGAACCGGAATGGGAGGAACCCATCGCGGTCAACTATCGGGGACTGAATGTCAAAACCTGTCCGCCAAACTGCGAAGGCTTTCAGATTTTGCAATCGTTGAAGTTGCTCGAAGCGAGCGACCTGAAGTCGTTCGGTCACAATTCGGCCGATTACATTCATATTCTCAGCGAGGTGATCAAACTGGCCACGGCCGACCGAATTCAGTGGTGTGGAGATCCGAAGTTTCACGACATTCCACTCGATCGGTTGTTGGGTGACGATTACATCGCCGAGCGTCGAAAACTGATCAATTTAGAAACGCCGTCAAAGAGCGAAGGAGAACGCTGGCGCGGCCCTCGTCGTGAAGACGTGATTTCCCCGGGTCAGTTCGACGGCTTGACGACACATCTGACGGCAGTCGATGCAGACGGCAACGTCGCCAGCATCACTCAATCGCTCGGCGACGGTTTCGGCTCGGGCGTCTTCATTCCGGAGACAGGGATCGCGTTAAATAATTTCATATTCTGGACCGAGATCGATCCAAATTGCCCCACATCAAATCTGATCCAACCCGGCAAACGCTGGTCGTGCTGTATGTCACCGCTGCAAGTTTACCGATCAGACGGCCGCTTCTGGTTTTCGATCGCGACTCCGGGCAGCTACGGTATTCTGCAGACCACCCTTCAGATGCTGCTCAACGTCGTCGAATTCGAAGCCGACCCACAACTGGCGATCGAAGCGCCACGTTTCCGCGTTTACGAAGACACACGCATGCAAATCGAAGACCGCGTGGCCAATGCCGTTCGAGCCAACCTAACAGCCCGCGGCCATTCGCTAGAACTGATCGGTGACTACTCGATACTCGTCGGCGGCGGCCAATCGGTGATGATCGATCCTGAATCGAAAGCCAGACTAGCAGGGGCCGATCCACGACGAGATGGCTATGCGTTGGCGTACTAACGATCGCCCAATGATTGACACTCCCTTTTGTAGGACGAGCACTCCTGACCGTCTCCGCAGAACAGACGGGCAAGAGTGCCCGTCCTACGACAGTCATCGCTCGGAATGACGCCGGTCAATTAGCCGCAGCAGCTCGGATACCCGTGTCGCTCTCGCGGGGACGCAATGTGATTGAACGGCGGGCGATTTCTTGGCCCGCGGTTTTCAGGACCAGGGAATATCGTCCCGGTGCCAGCGAATCCGTCAAGTTATACAAAAAGTTGCTGCGGATCATCGATCGGGTTGCGATCTGGCCGGTGCGATCGATAACTCGGTCGTCGCCGTCATGAAGATTGCACTCGAGCCACATGTCTTCGTGCGGTGGATTAAATGTACACTGGGCAATCACGTAGTCTCCCTGGCGGAATTCGTACTTGCGGTTCGACAGAATGCCGCCAATCATTTGAGTTCCGGTATCGAACGCCAAGACTTTGTCTTTGGGACGAATCGCCTCGGTCCGCCCCAGCTTTTTCGCCACTTCGTCGGGATGCAGTTCTTTCAGGGTGTAGGGACCTTCCGACCGGCGAATTCCGTACGGATCCAACCAATGCTCGGCGACGATTCCGAGCCATGTGGCAAATCCGAGCATCAGCCCAAAGGCGGCAACGGATGCGAATCGTGATTTCAATGGGACGGCGAACGGCAGTGTCCAACGCATCACATTGTTCGACGATTCGCTTGGTTTTGAGCGGATTCGCCATCGGTGCAGGAACGCTGAGATTCGCTCGACATCTCGCTCGTTGAGGAAACAAAAATACGAGACAATCATTATGAGTGGAAAGATATAGAGTCCCAACGTAAACGTCGTCATCACATGAAAGAAGATTCCCATCGACAACATGATGATCCGCGCCCGGCCGCGCCAGGCAAGGAAGATA